>JBAYVI010000122.1:0-9428 GCA_041674625.1 Melioribacteraceae bacterium
AATACCTGATTTTTCCGGGTGAAACTGTACACCATAAAAATTATTTTTCATTATTGCTGAAGCTAAAGTTATTCCATATTCAGTTGTTGCTATTTGATATTCATTCTCAGGCATATAATATGAATTGGCGAAATAAAACAGCTCTCCCGACTTAATATTTTGAAACAATTTATTATCAGAATTATGGTTAACATTGTTCCACCCCATTTGAGGCACTTGCAAAGAAGTATTCTCAAATTTTTTTATCGTACCCGGGAATACACCAAGGCAGGCTATATTACCTTCTTCAGATTTTTCAGCGAGCAATTGCATTCCCAAACAAATACCTAAGAAAGGTTTTTTAATAATTCTTAATAAATTAAATAGATTCATTAAATGAAGTTTTCTTATAGCAGATGAAGCCTCTCCAACTCCGGGGAAAATTATCTTATCCGCTTTGCATAAATCCATCTCCCGGCTGCTAACTATGTAATCAACTTTTAATTCATCAAGAACATTTTTTATAGAAGCAATATTTCCAGCTCCATAATCTAATACTGTAATCATAATACACCTTTTGTAGTCGGTAATATATTTTTATTTTTTTCTGAAATGGAAATTGCACTATTAATTGCTCTTCCGAAAGCTTTAAACATTGATTCAATTTTATGGTGATCGTTTTCACCTTGTGTTTTTATATTTATATTAGCCTTAAGTCCTACACTAACAGCTCTAAAAAATTCTTTTGCTAATTCGGTTGGAAATTGACCGACCATCTCCCTATTAAATTTAGTATTAAAGACTAAATATGGTCTCCCACTTAAATCAACTGCAAACTCAGTAAGTGCATCATCCATCGGAACTACAAAACCAAATCTTGAAATGCCTTTTTTATCACCAAGTGCAGTTAAAATTGCTTCACCTAATGCCAAACCAACATCTTCCACTAAATGATGCTCATCAACTATTAAATCCCCTTTTGCATTGATTTTTGTATCGACAAATGAATGCTTTGCAAATTGTTCTAACATATGGTCAAAGAATCCATTGCCTGTTTTAATTTTTGAGATACCTTCACCATCTAAATTTAATTCTATTTTTATATTTGTTTCTTTTGTTATTCTGCTATGCTTTATTGTTCTATTATTTTTTAATATTAATTCACATCTATCTTTGAAATATTTTTTATCACATTTGTATCTGATTTTTTTATTGTAGTTTTCTAACGGTAATTCAAATCTAACTTCTATTCTTTCACTAACCAATATTGACTTAAATACAACATCAATTTGGTTTTCTGAAATATTCGAATATAATTCAGATCCATTATTAGATAATTTCTTTAATGAAGATATAAACTCATTTGGCATTATTTTAAAATCTAAAAAATACTTTCCGTCAATTATTAGTTTCATAATATTTCCTTAGCAACATTAAAAACGAGTTATTTTCTTCAATAGTACCTATTGATACTCGTAATGAATTTTTAATCTGTTTGCTTCTATCTCTTATTACCACTCCATTTGCAATAAGATAATCAAATAACTCAATAGGCTTATTAGCTTGAAATAATATATAGTTTGCATCAGAATGATAAACCTTAATTATCTCTTTAATTGTAGATAACTCATTATATAATCGATCTCTTTCTGAAATAATTGAATCGATATTCCTTCTTTTAATCTCTTCTTTATCCATTGCTTTAAAGAATAGATCGCTAACAACTGCTCCGATATTATATGGTAATTTTACATTCAAGATTATATTTACTATTTCATTTGAAGCTAGTGCATAACCAAGCCTGAGACCTGCTAATCCCCATGCTTTTGAGAAAGTTCTTAATATGATAATATTATTAAAATTGTTTAATTCATTCATAAAACTAAATTCTATATTACAAAAATCAATATATGCTTCATCAATTACTACAATTCCATTAAATGCTTTTATAATATTTATAACTTTATTTTTATTCAATAAGTTACCTGTCGGATTATTGGGAGAACATAGAAATAGTATTTTACTATTCTTATCTACGGCTTCATTAAAATCATTCTCCAAGATTTGAAACTCATCTGTTAAATCGAAATATTTGGTCTCGACATTATTAATCTTTGCCGAGACTTCATACATACCATAAGTAGGGTTAGGAATAATAATATTGTCGTTTCCCGGCTCACAAAATATTCTAATTATTAAATCAATCAATTCATCAGAACCTGAACCGAAGATAATATTTTCTGAATTTATTGAAAGATACTCACCTAATCGTTTTCTCATTTTTGTATGGAATGGATCAGGGTATCGGTTTATATTAATTTCATTATCTATAACATTCATATTGCAATATGGATTTTCATTGGCGTCCAATAATATTCCATTTAAATTTAGACTTCTTGCAGATGAATATGGAGTTAATTCTAAAATATTTTTCCGAATAAATCTTTTGATACCTTTAATCATCGCCTCACCTTAATTGCATTTGCATGAGCATCTAATTTTTCAATTTCAGCCAATGTTATAATTGAATCCGAAATTGATTCTAATCCTTTTTTAGAAAGTTCTTGAAAAGTAATACTCTTCTGAAATGAACTTAATGTAATACCACTAAATGATTTTGCAAATCCATTCGTTGGCAGAGTATGATTTGTGCCAGAAGCGTAATCACCGGCACTCTCTGGTGAGTAATTACCAAGAAATACAGAACCTGCATTTACGATTTTGCTTTTATATTTATTGTAATTCATCACCTGAACTATTAAATGTTCAGGTGCATATTCATTACTAAATGAAAACGAATTCTCCAATGTATCAGTTATAACTACAAATGAGTTTCTCAATGATTCTTTAATAAATTTACTTCGCTCTAATGTTTTTAACTGATTTGCTAATTCTTTGATAACGTTATCTGCGAAATCTTCGGAATTTGTAACGAGAATACTTGATGAATCTGAACCGTGCTCGGCTTGAGATAAAAGATCAGATGCAGTAAAAGCAGGATTTGCATATTCATCAGCAATTATTAATACTTCACTCGGTCCGGCAGGCATATCAATTGCCACTCCTTTAGAATCAATTGAAACTATGTTTTTTGCCTCAGTTACATATCTATTTCCCGGTCCAAATATTTTATCCACTTTTTTGAAAGATTGATCCCCGTAAGCTAAAAGTCCAATCCCCTGAACTCCACCAATTTTTAATATTTCAGTAATTCCTATTTTTTTAGCGATATATAAAATATGTGGATCAACCTTATCTATCGTAGGTGTAGCAATTACGATTCTATTACAACCGGCAATCTTAGCAGGAATTGCAAGCATTAATAAAGTTGAAGGTAATACAGCCGTTCCTCCCGGAATATATAATCCAACATTACTAATTGGAAGATATTTGAGTGAGCAGTTTATTCCCTCTGATATCTTAACAGCAATATTTTTTCTTTTTTGAAGTGAATGAAACTTATAAATATTTATATATGCCTCTTTAATTGCCTTCTTTGCATTTAAGGATACTTGTCTCGCTCCTTCATCTATCTCATTTGACGAAACAAAAGGTGATTTAGAAGTATAATTATCAAACTTCTTCGCATATTTAATTGCAGATTTGATTCCACTATTTTTCACATGACTCAAAATGAGCGAAACATCAGTTTTAATATTATCACTAAATTTAAGTGTACGATTTAATAAAGATGATTTCTGCTTTTCTGATAAATCCTTAAGTAAATATTTTTTCATAATATCATATTCTCAATTGGGATTAATAATATACCTGAAGCACCTGCATTCTTTAGCTGATCATTAATTTGCCAAAATTGATCAGAAGGTATGACTGCATGAACTGCTAACATTGATTCATCAGCTAATGGAAGAATAGTCGGGCTTTTTAACGAAGGGATAATATTCGATACAATTTCTAATGATTCCTTCGGTATATTCATCATAATGTATTTTGATTTTTTTGCTTTTATTGCTGATTCAATTCTCAATAATAGCTTATTTAGTATCTCTTGCTTATAACTATTTTCTGTCAATGAAGTGTTTTTAATTAAAACTGCTTCCGAATTAAAAATATCAATGAACGGTTTTAATTTATGAAGTCTTAGTGTATTTCCAGTTGAGACTATGTCGCAAATTAAATCGGTTATTCCTAGTGAAGGTGCTACTTCCACAGAGCCACTAATATCAATTATCTTAGCTTCTATCTTATTATTATTCAAAAAGTTTTTTAATATCGCTGGATATGAAGTGGCAATTCGTTTACCATTTAACTCTGAAATAGAATTATATTCATGTGCTTCCGGTACAGCAATTGTTAATTTGCATTTACTGTAACCTAATTTAAATCCAATTTCAACGTTAGTATTTTTTTCAAATAAAACATTTTCTCCAACAATACCAATATCTGTTACACCATCTTGAACATATTCCGGTATATCATCATCTCTTAGAAAAATTAAATCAATTGGGAAATTACGAGCAGTCACCATTAATCGATCTGAATAGTTTTCTATTTCAAGACCACAATTTTTTAATAGTTCAATTGTTTTCTCTGTCAATCTACCTTTTTTTTGTATTGCAAGCTTCAAGTTTTCCTGCATAAAGACTCCTTTAAACGAAAAAACCCGGCAGAGCCGGGCTTTTAAATTCTAAAATATTTATCGAATTTGTGAATATAGCTTACCGGCTTCCCTCTTGTGGAATGTTTGAATGATGATGATGTGCTAAAACGGTAAACATGGCTTTCCTTTTTTCGATTGCCAAATATAATAAATAATTGCCAATATACAAATCTAATCACTAATTGTATTTTAATTTAAGCGGAGATGCTGCATCTGTAACTGCATCAATCTTTGATGCATATCCACTTTTATGAAGTATGTCTTGATCGTTAACATAATGTACATCTAATAAACCATGTGATTTATAACCTGTACGCATAAAATTAATTTCACTTAAACAAAGGCTCCATCCTTCAAACCAAAGATTCAGATCATTAAACTTAGTTTTTTCGTTATAAATATGTACTAATAAATTAATATCACTTCCCGGTCCTGCAATTGTATTTTTAGTACTTCCGAATACATACATAGCTTTAACGCCGAATTTTTCTGCGTCTAATTCAGAGGCAATCTTTTCGGCAATTTTCATTCTCCATTTCCAATGATCTCCAGGATGATATTCTACTAAATCACGATGGACTTTTTCTGATTCAGATTCACCGGATTCATCATTTAATACTCCAACTGCAATATTCAGTTCAGCATTCATCATTACTTTCAATACGCTTCCATCGGTTGAATTTACTAAATCAATTACTTTTATAGTATCTTCTAAGTGAGCATATTCAGGTACTATTTCTCTAATAATATTTACTGAATTTTCAAAAAACGCCTCGTTAAATAAAATCCCTTCATCATCTGGATATAATGGAAGATAACGAATATTTGCTTCAACTAAGTCTTGGAAAAAATGAGTTCCAAATGATAAATCCGGTAGATAGTTACCCTTTTTCTTTGCAACTTCAATTAGCATTGCAGTATTATTAATATCTGAATAGGTTACACTTACTCCGAGCTTAATATCTCCACGGCTTCCCCATCTTCCTGGTCCAATTAAAATAAATTTCCTTTTTGGTAGAAGTTTATTTAGCCTGCCAACTGCCCTACCTACTTGCAGAAGTCTATTTTTATCTGAAATCTCGGAGTAGTGAATCGGATCAACATATACAATATGAGTAATCTCGGGTACCCGTCCGTTTGAGATATATTTTTTTGCTGTAAATAGAATTTTTTCTTCAGGAATATCTTTCGGAATATTATCTGAGGTTATATCACCCGTAAAACTTTGAGGACGACATTGCAGCAAATAAAAATCATTCCCATCACAAGCAAATTCTATATCTATCGGAGATTGTATCTTTGCTTGCAGTGTTTTCAATATTAAATCAACTTTTTTCAAAAAGTCTGTTTTTATAAATAATTTATCAAATGTAACTATTAATTCTTTTTTCTCATCATCTAAATCAAATTGTGTTGCAGTTCTTATAATATTAGAATCATAAACAGAAAAAACTTCGCTAAAATTGGGATATTCTTGACCATACTTATTTATTAGGTCATTAATTAAAATAGATTCAAATTCGTTGGTTTCTAAATTTATTACGTCAATCTTTTTAGGAGAATATCGAAACATCTCTTCTGGTGTAACATTTACTTTAAGACTTGGTTGTCCAGGAGCAGCTAAAAGCGGATAATCATCGCTTAAACGATCTACTGCTCTTGTACCAAGCCCAGGTACCATTCTTATTAATCCATCATTTCTTTTAATGCGAGGCGACCATCTAAACTCATTCGTACTAAAAGCAACACCTGCAAATGCAGGAAGGAAATAACTTCCAACTGTTACACCTACAACTTCCTGAATCATAACCCCCATCTCTTCATGAAAATCGAGCAATCCTCTTTCTGCTCTATATTCTATCGGATCAGGGCTAAATGTAGAAGCATATACTTCAGCGATTGCATCCATTAATGCAATTAAACGTTCTTCTTTTGTTCCTTGATTTGCAAGGAATAAGCTTTTGTATTTTCCCGAAAATGCAGCTCCAAGCTGATCTTCTAACAAAGAAGAACTTCTAACTATTAATGGTTTTTCTCCAAGATCATCCAATGCTACTGATAATCCTTTTACAATATCAGGTGGAAATTCTGAGTTTTTGAATAACTGAACAATATGAGGGTACTCAATTCTTACTTCATCAATCTCTTTATATTTTTGTTCTAAGATTTCTTCAAGATTATTATATTGCAAAAAATAAAGAACTCCATCAGACGATATATACCAAGTTTTGGGAATCTTTATTCCTTGAATCAAAGGTTCATTTTCAGATTCTTTTTCAATTATATGATAGGCTAAAAATAGACCTGCACTTTTGCCACCTAATTTACCATGACTCGCAGGAGGGAATATCATCTTATCTATTAACTTATAAAAATCAGTCAGTTTTACATATTCTTTTGCAACACTGATAAAATCAAGGTGATCCGTAAAGAATCTTCTTAGTAAAGAAACTCTCAATCCTTTTACTGTCGATGGCGAAAGTTCTAATTTTTCAGGAGAGATATGATAATATTTACGAATTGCATCAGCTATTTCTGTTAATGAAGTATCTTGATTTTCTACTACTTTCACTAATCCGCTTGACTTATCTTCTTGAATCCATTTTTGAATACGAGCGAGAATTATATCATCAGTTAAGTTTTCGCCGGCAAGTCTAATTATTGTATCTACATATTCATCATAATTGGCGATCTTTTTGATTTTCATCGGTTTGTTTTCGTCGCTTTCTTCTTCAAACTCCACTACTCGCCTTTTAATACTTGCGTGCTTCATTAACATCTCTGCTTCTTCCACTCCTTTCCAACATAAGAAATGAAGAAGTTTACGCATCAGACTCATAAATAAATTGGGGTCCGTCTTTCTTATCATATCAAGAACAATCTGCCATTCACCCTTATTTGATTTAGAAACGGTCTCCCTTACATTATTCAATTCTTTAAAAACATTCTTAAGTTTTTTATGAAGAATAAAATGTCCTAATCTCTCGGCTACTGTATTTAATAGTTTTTTTTCACCTTTAAGAAACGGACCAAAATCCGCCTTAGGAAATTCCTTCATGTAAAATAATTTAATAAGACCTGAAACTTTTTCTTGGACTAGAATATCAACCTGAATAAACCATTTTGTTTCTTCAAATTCGCTCGTTTGATAAGTTATATCTTCAAAATATAATTTCACTTTGCAAGATTCTGGATATTGGCATCCTTGTGGTAAAGTATTTATGACAGTATGAAATGCCTGCCGTGCAGATATATCGGATTTATTTAATGTGTCTTCTATTATATAAAGACAATTTAATTCTTTTGCTCGTTCCTGTAATTCAAGAACTAAACTATCTGCTGGTTTATTGGTGGTCTTCATAAAAGTATTTTTATTGTTATTGGATTGATTAAAATAAGTAATTTAGAATGGACTTAAAAGAAAAGAAAAAAAGGGATTAGGTATTAACCCAACCCCTTTTAAAAAACAAACAACTATTATACCCAACCTCTATCGCGGCAAGCTTGCGCAACGCGGTTGATTGAAATAACATAAGCAGCATCTCGCATATACATTTTTCTCTTCTTTGCTAAATCACTAACTGCATGAAAAGCTGCGGTCATTTTTGTATCTAACTTGGTAAGTACTTCTTCTTTCTCCCAATAGTAATTCATATTACATTGAACCTGCTCAAAATATGAACATGTAACACCACCGGCATTTGCTAAAAAGTCAGGAATTACAAATATTCCTTTTTCTTCAATTATTTTATCTGCTTCGGGAGTAGTAGGACCATTAGCGCCTTCGACAATTACTTTTACTTTTTTGCTAATCTTTGGAGCATTATCCCCGCGAATCTGATTTTCTAAAGCAGCAGGGATAAGAATATCCACTTCTTGTTCAAGCCAAATATCTCCGCCAAGTATTTCATAACCAATTTCTTTTGCTTTATCTTTATCAATACCGCCGAATTTATTTGTAATGCTTCTTAATACATCAAGATCAACACCATCAGCTTTTTTGAAAGTGTATGAAGTTTGATCTTCTTGGTCCCAACTTGAAACGCATATTACTTTACCGCCTAATTTGGTATAAAGTTCAATTGCATACTGAGCTACATTTCCAAATCCTTGAACACTTGCTGATGTTTTAGCAATATCAATATTTAATTCTGTTAGAGCTTCTCTAAGTGTATAAACTGCACCATATCCTGTTGCTTCTGTTCTACCTAGTGATCCACCCATGCCTACTGGTTTTCCCGTTATAAATCCAGGATATTTTGCACCGTGGATTGTTTCAAATTCGTCTAACATCCATAACATATGTTGACCATTTGTCATCACATCAGGAGCAGGAACATCATTTAATGGACCAACATTTTTAGCTAATTGTCTTACCCATCCGCGACAGATATTTTCTTGTTCACGCATTGATAAATTATGTGGATCGCATATTACTCCTCCCTTACCACCACCTAAAGGAATATTAACTACCGCACATTTCCATGTCATCCATGTTGCTAAAGCTTTAACCGTATCAACTGTTTCCTGTGGATGGAATCTGATTCCACCTTTTGCTGGTCCACGTGCATCGTTATGTTGAACTCTGAATCCTTTAAATACTTTTACACTTCCATCATCCATTTTTACGGGAATACTAAAATGATATTCACGAATAGGATTTCTTAATAGTTGACGAGTAGAATCATCAAGATTTAGAATATCAGCTACTTTGTCAAACTGTGCTTGTGCCATTTCAAAAGCATTAAAATCTTTACTTGACATACAAAACCTCAAACTGTTTTTTTATAATGGTCGGAAATATTACATTAAGATTGTTTTATCCAAT
>JBAYVI010000123.1:0-9347 GCA_041674625.1 Melioribacteraceae bacterium
TATTGTAAAAAGCATCGATAAAGATATATGCTTTTTATATGGTTTTAAGTAGCGTAATAAACGTGTATAAGTTTTCATAAATTATTAATCCATTTTCCCACGCGGATGATGATCGTGATGCTCTTGCTTTACAAAATCGTTATCTATATGAGTGTATATCTGAGTAGTCGAAATATCCGAATGCCCAAGCATCTCTTGTACCGATCTTAAATCAGCTCCCCCTTCTATTAAATGAGTTGCAAACGAATGCCTGAATGTGTGTGGATGAATATGCTTTTTAATGCCTGATTTTTTCACATAAATATCTACAATTTTCCAAACACCCATGCGTGATAATTTCCGTCCACTTCTATTAAGAAATAAAACATTTTCGCTCGTTAATTTATTTTCGAGATGGGGACGAGAATGTAATAAATAATCTCGGATACAACTTAATGCAGAAGAACCAACGGGAACTAATCTCTCTTTAGAACCTTTGCCAATTACTCGAACCATTTCTTCTTTAATAAAAACGTTATTAACTGTAAGATTAATTAATTCCGATATTCTTAGACCTGATGAATAAAATAATTCTAGTAATGCCTTATCCCTTTTACCTCTTATATCTTCTCCATTGGCAGAATTAAGTATTAACTCAATTTCTTGAAACGAAAGAATATCAGGAAGGTCTTTTTTCTTTTTGACACGAGGAATTTTCGTCATCGGGTTTTTTGTGATATATTCATTCTTAATCAGAAATTTAAAAAATCCCTTAAATGCAGAAATATATCTGGCAATTGTAGAACCACCTAATCCTTCATTCTTCATTGATGAGAAGTAATTTATTATAGTTTCAGAATTAATATCACTGTAATCAGTAACCTTCACTTTCTCCAAATAATCTAGAAATTTCATTAAATCATTTTTATAAGAATAAATAGTGTTATCTGAAAGGTTTTTTTCCAATTTAATAATAGATAAATATTCCTTTACAAACTGCTCCATACTAACCACTTAAACCGGTGGTTTTATTTTCAATATCAGATTGGTTGGGATATCTAATTCTTTTATGATGCTGTGTTACTAAACTAGCAAGGAAAGATTGTTTTATTTTTGTAATATCGCTGAATGTTATTGGAGCATCGTTAAGCTGCCCGTCACTAATTCTATAATTAATCAAATTATTTATTACGTTTTCAATTTTGGCTGGTTCAGGATCATTCATCGCCCTCACAGTAGATTCGCATGCATCCGCTAACATAACTAAAGCTGTCTCTTTTGTATTTGGTTTAGGACCTTGATAACGGAATTTTTTTATATCAACATTCTCTTCCCCATAGAGTGTTTTTGCTTTCTCATAAAAAAAAGAGATAACTAAAGTACCATGATGCATAGGAATAAAATCAATAATTTCCTGCGGAAGTTCATACCGCTTTGCTAATTCAATCCCTTTTGAAACATGCTCTAAGATTATCGCAGCACTTTCTTCCGGAATTAGTTCTTCATGCTTATTAGCTCTATCCATCTGATTTTCAACAAAACTCGAAGGATCTATTATCTTACCAAGGTCGTGATAATATGCTCCAACACGAGCAAGTATTGGTTTAGCACCTATTGCCTCCGCGGCACTTTCTACCATCGTACCTATTGTCATAGAATGTGTAAAAGTACCTGGGGCAGATCGAGCTATCTCTTTCAATCCGGCTCTATTAAAATCAGTTAATTCCAATAATGTTAAATCGGTAGTGATTTTGAAAATCTTTTCGATAAATATTATTAATCCGTAAGTAAGTATAGGGCTAACTAAAGCATTAGTAAATGCAAATCCTGCTGTTATTAAAATTTGATCATACGACTCGAATCGCTCTAATCCAAATGCCAAAATACCAGCAGCATAACCGATGAAAATATATAAGAATGAACGAAATATTTGAGTACGGTTTTTAATATCTCTAACAGTATAAGCTGCAAATGCACCCGCTAAAATATTAATTACTGAAAAAACGTAGTCATTGCCCCTTAATCCACCGCAGGTTAGAGCAATTACGATAGTGCCATAAAACCCTACTCTTGAATCAAAAATAATAGTCAATAACATAGATGCCACAGGTACTAATACCAAATACTCTACTGGGGCTTTTACATTAATTTGAAATACGATAAATGTAAGAAAACTAATAAACAAAATTAGTATAGCAATAAGTAGAAGTTTGAGATTGTCATCAAATAGCTTTTTACGAAATAGATACAAATAGATTATCAAAAGAACAATTATTAAAACAATATGCAAAAACTTACCGAAAGCTTGAGCTAAACGTCCCCAAATACCAATCTCTTCTCCCTTTGCAATACGATAGGAATCTATTTTAAGTTTGGCATCGGCTGTAATTCTATCATGCTTTGCAATAATTCTTTCATTCTCATTAACAATACCGATATTTTTAGAAATACGATCTTTAGCTTGTTCAATTGCTTTTTCAGTAAGTGCTGAAGAATAGATAATATTTGGTTTTAGAAAATTATCTAAATACTCCGTCAATGCACTATTAAGTGCATTGTCACCTCCAAAAGAATTTCTGAAATAAAGATTAATAAAATCATTTTGAGAATTAAAATCTAAGAAAATCCTTTTAGGCACAATTCTTTCAAACCTTCCGTCTCGTAGAGCTATCGAATCTTTTTTTATCTCACTATAATTAATATTTAATAGCCCTCTTTGATAAATTCTTTCTAAAATGCTTTTAGAAAATGATAAAAAATCTTCAAACGATTTACCATAAATCCTTTTAGATAGATTTGTACCAAAGCGACTTTTAATTGTTTCAATTGTTTGTTTACTTAGGAAGGAAATTTCTTCAATTGATTCAGAAGTTTTAGATGCTGAAGTAATTCTACGGCTAATGTACGAATTATAATTAGAAATGGAATCTAATGAAGAAAATATTGCGGAAGAATCTCGAAGAAATATTTGATGTATTTTTTCCCCTGCCTCTTTTTGCTCTTTCGCATACAAGTCTTTACTTTTTAGAATTTCAAAAGTCTTTGAAGCAATTAAATCTTCTTCAATCCAGATAGAACCAATTGTAACTTCCGATTCAATTGATTCCCCTTTCGGAAACATCATTACGATTAATAAAACAAGAAAAAATAAAAGTGCTACTTTTACTCTAAGACTGTGTCTAATTTTATTTTTCTTTTCATCATTCATTTTTAAGTTTCTTTTGCTTTCAAAAGAATTCTCAAGAAATCGGCTGTACCATCTTCGTCATTTGTCCTTTTGGTAACCATATCAGCCATTTTTTTTAATTCAGGAACTGCATTAGCAACAGCAATCTTTAGCGCATCAGTTTCAAATAAAGATTTATCATTATGCCAATCACCGATAACAGCAGCCTCTTTAGATTTTATTTTAAGATGCTTACATAATTTTTTTAGACCATTCCCTTTGCTCGAACCAAGATTGCGAACCTCAAGATAATAAATTCCACCTTTTGAATTAGATTTGTAATAAGAAGTCTGTAATCCAAAAGTGTAAGGAAAAATTAATTTCTGAGAAACATGTTTTACATAATCACCATAATCACTTGTCATAACTATTTCTAATACTTCGTTCATATAATGTTCATAAGAAAAAGCCGATTTATAAACAGCACCAAACTTATCCAGAACATCAGGGATAATCGAATTATCTTCAGTATAATAAATTGCAGATGGATGGCATAATGCAATTTTAAGAAAATACTTATCTGCTAATTTTAAAGCTTTTTTAACGTACTTTGGTTTAATAAAAGTTTTATGTACAGGTTTAGTATCAGTATCTTTTTGTATTAAAGCCCCATCAAGTGTAATAATTGGAACGTCAATTTTCATTTCTTCAGTATAAGTTGAAACTGCTGAATGCAATCTACCGGTAGCAAACGAAAACGATACCCCATATTTTTTTAATTGTTTAGTTAATTGAAGAGTCTCTTCTCCTATCATTCCTTGATTATCCAATAAGGTACCATCCAAATCGAAAACCACTAATTTAATCTTCTTAAGTCTTTCTTTGGTTATCATTTTCTAAATATTTTGTGTAAAATTAATTGATTGATACTGCCGAGATGTTATTATAGACCTTCGAGTTCTTTCACTGCCTCATTGACGGTATTAAATACAGGCAATACCCTATCAAGCTGTGAAATTTCGATTAGAGTTTTTACATTTTTAGTCGGCGATGCTAATCGGATATGCCCTTCAGCAGATTGTATAATTCTAAAAGCTAACAGAATTGCACTTAAACCCGAGCTATCGCAATAATCGACTTCCGAGAGATCAATTACAAGTTTTTTAGATTCTTCAGTGTGTAAAAGAATTGTCAGCTCTCCCTTTACAAAACCAGCAATGGACGAATCAAATCGTTTCTCATTTAATCTAAATATAACGATATCCCCGCTTTTCTTTATTTCATAATTGATATTATCACTCATAAATCGCCAAATTTTTATGGAAATTAAACATAATTTACTAATTAATAGGAATTATTAAAACATTTTTATGAATTATTTGTTACTAAACATCATTAAAAGATTTACAATATATTTCCCTTTGTCGGATAGATTATCGGATGTTTTTACTATTACATCGTAAAATGATTCAGAATACTCCTTAAAATATCCTACCGCTAATGAATAAGACGAAATAGCAGATAAAGTTGTTGCAAATAAATCTTCATCATAATTAAGGTCTATAATTAAATCTTTTTTTTCATTTTTGTATTTTTCTAAAAAACTTTTGTTCGGAAGTCCAAATCTCGAAATTTCATTTTCATTATATGTAAAAAATTTCGCTCCTGTAAGAATTGGAAAACTATTGGTCTGGTTATCTTCTAAAATAAATATTGCTTTCTTACCAATAGAAAGAAAAAAATTAATCACATAAGAGTAATCAGAATAATTTATATTCCCTTTCGGAAAAATAAAAACAATGGTTTCGGAATTAAGAAATCTTTCTTTAATATTTTGTTGAATTCGTTCCTTTTTAGAATAACGAAATTTCAAGACTATATATCCAATTTTCTTATATACTTTACTCATTTTATTAACTTCCAATCATTTTTAGGAACTCATTTTCATTATAAATATTCAAGCCCAGCTTTATAGCTTTATCTAATTTTGAACCTGCATTTTCACCAACAATAACATAATCTAAATTTTTTGAAATTGCACTTAAAACTTTCCCGCCATTAGCAATTATAAGATCTTTAGCAATATCTCTCGACATAGAAGAAAGAGTACCTGTAATAATAAAATTCTTACCTGATAATTTTTTTTCGCCATGTAATAATTCTATTTCAAAAATCAATCCGGCATCTTTCAATTTCTTTATTAAATCTTGATTCTTTTGTTGAGAAAAAAACTCGATTACACTATTGCTAATGCTCGGACCAATTTCATATATTGAGGAGATAGCTTCAGAATCAGCTTCCATTAACTTATCAATGGAACCAAAATGTTCGGCTAATTTTTGAGCTGCGCCTAATCCGACATATCGGATACCAATTGAAAACAAAACTTTTTCGAAAGGACGTGATTTACTATTCTCAATTGAAGCTAAAAGTTTACTTATACTCTTTTCTCCCAACCTATCAATATTTATTAAATCATCTTTAAAGTTTTTTAGAGTATATATTTCTTCAATTGATTTAAGGAATCCTTTTTCAACAAATAAATTTATTAATGCTTCGCCAAGACCATCAATATTCATTGCACTACGAGAAGCGAAATGAATTATTCTCCCCTTTACTTGAGCAGGGCAAGTATAATTTCCGCAGTAAAGAGCTACTTCCTCCTCTGATTTAATTAATTCATTTCCACATTCGGGGCATCTTTCAGGAGGCAATGTCATAACCGAATTTGAACCTCTTTTTCCAATTACAACCGATACAACTTTTGGAATTACATCCCCTCCTTTTTCAATAATAACAGTATCATTGTTTCTAATATCTTTGCGAAGTATTTCATCGTAATTGTGAAGAGTCGCTCGGCTAATGGTTGATCCAGCTAATAAAACAGGTTTTAATTCAGCCACAGGAGTTATTGCACCAGTTCTTCCAACCTGCCATGTAATGTGTTCTAAAAGTGTTTCAACTTGTTTAGCTTTAAATTTATATGCTATTGCCCATCTAGGAGATTTTGCTATCGACCCAAGAATCTCTTGCTGTTTCCTTGAATTTACTTTAATTACTACACCATCGATCTCATAAGGTAGCTTTTCTCTTTTTATTTCCCACTCATTGCAATACTTTATCACATCGCTAATGTTTTTGCATAATTTATAGTTCGGATTTACTTTAAATCCTAATTCATCTAAGATTTTTAAATTTTCATCCTGTGAAGAAATACCTATATCGTTCGTAAAAAGATAATATAAAAACACTTGCAAATTTCTCGATGCAACTATTTTTGGATCTAAAAGTTTAATTGTTCCTGCAGCCGAATTTCGAGGATTGGCAAAAAGTTTTTCATCATTTGATAATCTTAGCTCATTAATTTTATTAAATGATTCTAAATCTAAGAAAACCTCTCCTCTTACTTCAAAGTTATTAATTTCACCTTTTTGAGGTGTAAGCCTGTTCACCCTAAGGGGAAGTGACTTAATAGTTTTAATATTTTGAGTTACGTCTTCTCCAGAAGTTCCATCTCCCCTTGTAACAGCTCTATCATATACCCCATTACGATAAAGAATACTAATTGATGCGCCGTCAATTTTTAACTCGCAAATATATTCTACTGCTTCGTCATCAGGTATATTTTCTTTAACACGTCTATCGAATTCTAATAATTCATTTTGGTTGTAAGAATTAGAAAGACTGAGCATAGGGGTAGAATGCTTAATTTCGGGAAAAGATTTGGAAATATCAGAAGATACTCTCTGAGTAGGTGAATCACAAGCTATTAATTGAGGATATTTTTTTTCTAATTCAATTAACTCTTCAACTAATTTATCATATTCAAAATCTGAAATTTGGGGATCGTTTTTGACATAATACAAATATTCATGCTTTCTTATTGCTTCGCGAAGCAATAAAACCCTCTTCTCAATTTCCTGTATCATTCTTAGTATTTACAATTTTAAATGATCTAAAAACTCCTGTTGAATCGATCTTGAGATGCCAGAGTTCATTACCCGAAGCAAGTACACCAAGATTTTTTCCATTTAATTTAGCAATAATTACTGCAGGAAATTGTACAGAAATTTCAAACAAAGTATCGGCTTTTATTTCGATTGGATTATCGGGAGTAAGTACATCTCTAAACATTTCTCTTTTATCAGATGATACTTTAATCCAAGTAGCATTTGTAGCTGATATAGCAAGAGTTAAACTATCTAATTGAAAAGATTTTGATTCAGCAGCAGTAGGTTTTATAGGTTTAGCTATTTCCTCATATCTTGATTCATTTAAAGAATTTATTGAATTTTCATTGCCTGTAGTAATTGTTTCTGGTCCCGAATCAACCAATAAATATATTGCAATCGATCCTGCTGCTATAAATAGGATTGCAATTGCCAAAATGCTCAAGAATTTTTTCCTCTCAACCTTTAGACTTCCAAAGGTAATCATATTAGTTAAGGAATTGGGAAATTGGTCATTAAAAACTTTTTGAGGTTCAATTATTTTAGGAGTTTCAATAGGAATTTCGGACGAAGGTTCATCAGAAATTATTTCATTTTTTGATTCAACACCTTTTTTAGCTAATTCATATTTCTTTATTGTTTCATTAACTTCCAAGTTAAGGTATTGAGCATATTCTTTAATAAATGCGCGAATATATATTTCAGGTAGGATTTCAAAATTCCCATTTTCAATAGCAGTTAGAAATTTGATATCTATACGGATTTTATTATAAACCTGTTGAAGTGAAATACCTTTCTCTTCTCTAAGAGATTTTAGTTCATCACCAAAATTTTTTAGTAATTCATTCATATACACCTATTTATTAGCTAAGCCTTTTAATTCTTGCAGAAAAAGAACCATCAATATTATGTAAATGAGGTAATGCACTAAGACATCCATTCTCATCATAAAGTTCAATTGGAAAGATCGTTTTATCAACATCTAATTCAAAATGAGGATTACCAAAAAGAAATTTTTGAATTATTGAATAGTTTTCTTCCGGCTCCATAGTACAGGTACTATAAACAAGACATCCGCCTGGTTTGAGTAAGGAAGCTCCCTTTTCAAGCAAATCAAATTGCGTTGCGTTTAATTTACGAATATCTCCTAAATCTTTCTTCCATTTCACATCAGGTTTTTTTGTAAGTGTCCCTAATCCCGAACAAGGAGCATCAATTAAAACACGATCGAATAATCCATCATTATATTCAAGTGCATCTGCAACGGCTATCTTCACATTAGTAACTTTTAGTCTTTGCAGATTTTTTTCTAATATTTTTGTCCTGCTTTCATATTTATCAAGTGCTACAATTTCACCATCATTATTCATTAAATCTGCGAGTAATCCGGTCTTACCTCCTGGTGCAGCGCAAAGATCTAAAACTCTCATCCCCGGTTTTGGATCTAATAAGTAGACAGGGATACCGGTACTTTCATCTTGAACGCTGAAATACCCACCTGCAAAATATGTCCAATCTGTAATGTTCGTCAATATATTTAGCTTGATAAAATCTTTTACATAAATTGATTCTGTATATTTAAGGTTGACTTTATCGAGAAGAGATTTTAACTCTTCCTTATTAGTAACCAAGTTATTTATGCGTAACGATAAAGATGGTTTGCCATTATTGGCAATTAATAATTGTTCAGTATTCTCTTTACCGAAGCGAGCCAACCACCGCTTTACCATCCAATATGGATGTGAGTAATATGTAGCAAGATAATTAATAATATCCTCATTAGAATCGGGATATTTTATAGCATCTTTACTGCGAAGAATATTTCGAAGCACAGCATTAGTTTGATCGGCATGTTTCTGTCCCTGTAATTTTTTAACAAAATCCACAGATTCATTAACCGCCGCATAATCGGGTACTTTATCTAAAAACAACATTTGATAGACAGCAACTCGGAGAGCATTTTTAATATTAGGAACAGCTTTAGAAAACTGTCCTTTATAAAAACCATTTAGAATCCAATCAATGCGTCCTAACCACCTAATTACGCCATGAACTATTTCAAAAAGTAAAGCCTTATCTTGTCCTGAAAGGTCGGAATTTTTTATTTCAATTTCGAGAAGTTTATCTAAATATGCATCGGTTCTATCGATCCTATTAAGGATTTTAATAGCAAGACCTCGCACACCGAGATATAAATTAGGTGAAAAATTATCAGTTGTTTGTTCCATAATCACAAAAATAAATAAAAGAAA
>JBAYVI010000124.1:0-9297 GCA_041674625.1 Melioribacteraceae bacterium
AATATTTTTTTTATCTTTTGATAGTTCTCTTTTGAAGCTGAATATTGAGCAAGTGCAATCTGATAACGAGCAGTAATATCTTCATATTGCTTTTTAGTTATCGCCTTACTCTCCCATAAATTTGAATATCTATCGAAATCGCCTTTTGCCAATTTATAGTTGATTTCTCCCTGTTTCATCATTTCTTCAGCTTGATTAATATCTTCAGAGCGGGCTCCTTTTTGCATAAGAGAAAGTTGAGCTCCGGCTATCTGTTCTGCAGCTTCTGCCTGTTGAAGTTGGAAACCTAATGCTTCATGATCTATCACGAGGATTGTATCACCCTTGTTTACTTGTGTCCCTTCATCTGCAATAATTGATTTAATTTCCCCCACATTCTTGGAGCTGATTGTAACATTTGTCGATTCAATCGTTCCGGTTGCTTCAATTTGCGAGATATCCTCATTTCTACTGCACGCAGAGATGGATAATATTAAAATAAGTGTACTGATTAATTTAGTTGTTTTCATTTTGCATCCTTTTATTTATTGCTAATAATTTTTTTCCTTTTTTTGTAATTATACCATTTAAGAGTATTTCAAAAATTAAATTGAATACTAAATTGTAATCGAAATTGTTTTGAATTAAAAAACTCCTTCCAGTAGATATAGATAAAGAATCACTATAAAGTTTTATTATCAATTCATTTGGATAATCAATAATTAGTCCAAGTTTTTTTGAATGGTTTAAGAAAGAATTTATGAGTGGAAGCACTCGTTCCTTTCTAAATAGAGCTATATCTTTCCATATATCCGGATATTCTTTTCTCAAATTATTTAATGAATTTTCATTAAATAACCGAATATAATTTTCTATCATTTTTGAAAGATTTTCAACTTTTTTAATCATTGAACTTTTTTCTTGCATCAAATGTATAAACCCAAAATGTGCTTTATTTAATTCGTCGATAAATATTGAATAGGTAAGTTCTTTTTTCGATTTAAACACCCGATAAATAGATTTTTTGCTAATTCCTAGATTAGCAGCTATTTCATCTAGTGTGATCCTTTTGTAACCTTCATTTATTATTATTTCACTCAAATATTCACTGATCAATATTTTATATTCTTGGATTTCCATTTTATGCCTTTTATTAATGTTAGGTAACGCTCACTAACATATTAGCTAAAAAATATTATTTAAGCACTAATAACTCTTCTATTGTACTGACAACTTTTTTTCCGCGCTGTGATAGTGAGAAAGAAAAACCTCCCATTCTCCATTCAAGTATAACTAAACGTATAAAACCTAAGATTATAGTAACTAATTCTTTTGAGTCAATAGCCACTACTTCTTTATTTTCTCGAGCTTCAACAATAATATTTTTTATTAATCCTTTTCTTTTCCCAATAATTGACATCAATTTATCGCGTAAAAGATCGCTTTGATTGAATATCTCTTCTGCAAAGACAATTGAAGTCATGCCTGGATTTTTCTCAAGAAAATCAAAATGGAATTGAATAAAGCTTTGAATCTGTTCTATCGGTTTTTTGTATTTTTTTACTTCTTCAAATAGACATTGATCGAATTCATTGAACCTTCCTAAAATACCTAAAACAATATCCTCTTTATTTAGAAAATGCCTATAAATTGCCGGCTCGCTTACACCAACTCTTTTGGAGAGTTCTCGAATAGAAAAAGCTTGATAACCCAATTCATGAATTATTTTAATAGCTTCATCAATAATTAAAATCTGTCTTTCTTCAGTACTTAAACGTGCCATTTTATGTTGCCTGCATTATGTTAGTTATCATTCACTAACAAATATATTCTATTTGATTTAATTTGTCAAGTATTATTTTAAAACAAAAAACCCAAGAAGACGAAAAACGAATATCACTTCTTGAGTTTTCTGCGAGGGAGGCTCTACTTAAGGTATTATTGTTTTTGAATCAAGCAATTCTGTCCATTCATAATTTGGAGTATAAACCGGTACTCCGCTAATACTTCCACCGAAACCCATAAACCTTACAGTCATCGAACTTATATTTGTCAAATCCATCTTCTTTAACGCATCATAATTGATAATAACTTTTGAACGTACAGCAAAATCCGCAGTCTTTTTTGTTATCCGGTATTTAATTTTTTCCATAGCTAATTGGGTTTTTACTTTTGAATGAACATTTTCATAGTAAGAATCTTCGAAGCCAGCAGAATCGGATTTAGCAAAATTATTCTTGGTTATTTCTTTATAAATTTTAGCATAAGCATTTTTTATTTCACTTTCATCAATTTTTATGGTATCTATCATCGAACCCCTAATTGTTTCAAAAGTGTAATATTCTTTCCACATCGTCAAGTATTTTTGTACATCTGCACCATATTGAAGTCCACCAATTAATCCCTGTCTGTATAATATTTCCATTTCTATATAATTTCTAATGTAGGTATCGAAAGTGCTTTTTATAATTTCAGGATTGCTTGAAGGCATTCTAAGACCGTTGAAGTACAAAGCCCGCAAGCATTTATCAAAACTTATAGTCCCCCAAGAAAAAGTTATGAAAGTATCATTAAGCTCTTTTTCTATAAATACCTTTTTTAGTTTTACAAACTCAGCGATCGATAGAGTTATATAAGTACTCTTCCCTTCTTCAACGATCTTTCCGGCAAAAGCATTTATTAATCCTGTTTCAAGTTTCTTGAAAAGATTCCGATTTACATCTGCCTTAATTCCGTTTAATGTATTTTTCATAAAGCTATCATATAATATATTTTCTTTTCTTTTCTTAATTATATCTTCGGCTTTTTGCTTTTCTTTTTCCTGTTCATCAAAACCACCCCATATCTTTTTAATAACATTTTTCAAATAAAAAATGTAATACCCATCACTGAATTGAATTGGTTTAGAAAATGTTTTTGGCTTTAATGAAAATAATTCTTTTTCTATCGATTCCGGATAATCGCCGAATTTAATATTTAATGGCTCGGGTTGTTTCTTATACTCTCCCCTTGCGCTCAGAAGCGAATCAAATGGAATGCCTGAAGCAAGTAAATTGTATAAATCTTTTATTTCTTCTTCTTGAGTGGATAACAAATAATTTACAACAAGGGTTTTCTCTTGCTTCTTTAAGGCAGAATTCAATTCTTCATTTGCTAAAGCAATTTTATCCAATATCTCTTTTTTATACAATGCATCGCGGACATACATTTTTTTAATTTCTTCAATAGCAGTAGAAAATGCTAAAGACGTATCAACTCTGTACTCTGCTGAATTTTTGTACCAAAGTTTATAAGCAATAATTGTATTCAAGAAATTAATTTTTTCTGAAAGTGAGTTATCCTTAGACCCTGTATTAAGGTGTGGACTCATCTCCCACAATTCTTGAAATAATGAAGCTGTAATTTTTTCTCCTTCAATCTCGGCAATTGGTTCATTACTAAAAATATTTTGTGAATGAAGTTTTATTGAAAAAATGAATATTAGGAAAAGGATAAATGATATTTTTATTTTATTCATTAACATTTCTATATAACTAATTCGTAATTAAAGTAAGGGTTCTTTTTTCATTTGAAGCATTCAATTTTACATACAACATATTATTTTCATTAGAGAAATAATATCCTCCTGAAGTATTTAAAAAATCTCCCCAATCAGACGAAGATTTTAAAATATTTCCTGATAATTTAACTACCTTCACAAATGGTACATTTATTATTAAAGATACATTGGAATTACAATTTGGAACTTCTAAAACAACTACATTATTTTTTGAAGATACCTCAATCTTTTTAACAATGTTTTCAACATAATCATGGAAATCATATTTAATTAATTTGTCCGGCATAATTACAAATGTAAGATTGTTGTATGCTTTCAATTCGTTAGTCATTCCTGATGCAAGCTTAAAATCCTTATTAAAGTTAAGAGGAGTAATCGTTCCATTTTTAATAAACACAGGCAGTTGATCATCTGTTACATCAAATTGATATGATTTATTACCATCATATTTTTTGAATGTCCACAAATCGAACCAACTACCTTCAGGTAAGTATACTTCTTTCCTTGTACCTGGTTCTATAATTGGACATACTAATAGATTTCTTCCAAGCATATAATCAGTCTCGACCTCAAGGACTTTTTCATCATTTGGATAATCCAACAGTAATGGGTGCATAAAAGGGATTCCGGTTTCTGAAGTATAAACTGTTTCTGAATACAAATAGGGCATTATATTAAACCGTGCATTCGCATATTTTTTATAAACATCAACACACGAAATATCATTATACATACGTGCAATATTCCAAGGCGTTCTTTCTAATCCTGGATCACCAGAATAAGCTGAATGAAGCTGCATCACAGGCGAAAAAGCAGCTTGAGCCAGACTGCGTTTATATAATTCAGGTGAAAGATTTGTTTCATCATGATAGCCGGCAATATCATAAGCAATGAAAGATATTCCCGATATTGAAGAATTTAGGCATGATAATATAGCTTCTTTAAACTCCCGAAATGATGAGCCTTGATCTCCATTCCAAGCAAGTGGATGTTTTTGAGCTCCAAATGTTCCCGCTCTATGGAAAACAGCAGTCTCTTGATTAATCGATTTGATGTATTTGTAATAAGCATCTACATAAAGGTTAGGATAAAGATTCCTCATCTCTTCACCTTTACTTCCATCAGAAAATTTCAAATCCCTACCCCAAATAAATTCACCTCCGTCACATTTAAATCCGTCGACCTTCATTTCTTCAATCAAGTATCTACGTTTTATCATCCACCAATCGGAAGCCTCTTTACTTGTAAAATCCAGATTTAAGCTATTGCCAAACCAAGTTGGTGGAATTCTGAATGGAGAGCCATCTGGATTTTTTACAACATAATTATTCTCTATTCCATATTTTTCATCGATATCTCTTTGTTCATTCTGCACCGTACTTGATTTAAGTACCGGAATATTCCACAGGACCAACCTCATATTATCTTTATGAAGATTATCTATCATTCCAACTGGGTCGGGCCATCGACCGGAGAATTTAAAATCTTTTAATGAGAAATATTCAGAACCATTTCTTGGTGAATATTTCGCATCATTAAAGATGTAAAATGTTTCTTCGTCGCTCCATGCTTCTATTACAACAACTGTATTAGGAATATCGTATTTTTTTAGCGAATCAATCTGCGCTTCAATTTCTGATTGCTTATCCCACTCATTAGCAGATATCCATGGTCCTAAAGTCCAAACCGGTATTCGTTCGCTTTTACCTGTTAAAGAGGAGAAGTTAGTTATAATTTGATTAGTCTGTTTATCTGCAAATAAATAATATTGAAATTCGCCACTGAATTTACGTCCATAATTTGCAATAAGCTCACATTTATTTGTTTTATCAGTATCAAGATTAAAACGTGAATAATAAGTTGAGTTGAGGAATAATCCGTAATTATTACTTGTGAAATAAAAAGGGACTGGTATGTAAGTCCGCAAACCTTGATCTTTCCAAGTATTAACAACATAATTATCAATACCATTGCCTCTTTGATTTATCGAGTTGTATCGCTCACCAAAGCCATAAAACATTTCATCATTCGGAGTGTAGAAGCTCTCGCAAATTTTTAATATTCCAACATTGTTATGCAGAAATCCAATAGACGAATGTTCTGGATATGAATATTGACTTACAATCTCCTTCATATCTAATTTCGAAATAAGTTTTAATCTGAATGGTTTATAATCTATTTCAAGATTAAGTTTTGAATTTGATAAAACTGCTTTATCTTCCAATTGTTGGAAATAACATTTTCCACTTTTACTTATATTGTTATAGTCATTGTCATTACTTTCAAAAGAGAAAATAAGGTTAAGTGATGTCTCGTTATTGAATGCTATTTTTACAATTGGATTAATTCCTGCAACGGTTGAATTACAAGATAGAATTAATTTATTATTTACGAGCTTAGCTGATTTTACATCAGTCAGATAATCCCAACCATAAGTTATAAAACTAAATTCCTTTGATTTTGTATTTTCGTTATCATTATAATTTATCCGAATACCGTAGCTCACAGAATCGTTTTTAGTAAACTTACCGATATTCGCTTTCCAGTAACTTTCTCCAGATAGATTATACTGAAATTCAGCATTATAACTTTTTACCGGCTGTCCATTTACAATAACATCAACAAAGCTTTCTTGTTTATTAAAAATCGGTGAAGTTTTAAAATTGATAAAGACATTCACATTTTCAACTGGATCTCGAGGTTCTCTTTCGCAAGAGTTAAGAGGTATTTCCAATTCTCTTTCTGAATAAATATTTTCATAACCTAATGGATTATGATAAATATCAGCTTGTGCTGATAATCGATTTAATGGACAAATTAAAACGAATAATGTTAGAACTAGCATTTTTATTGATACAGAAAGATTAAACCTGTGAATCATATATTAGCCTCAGTATGAAAATTGTTTATAGCTGTATTAATTTACTTTTTTAATTTCACAAGCAAATCCACCTCCCGGCGCAAGATGAATTAGATACTCTTGATTTACGGATATAATTTCTTCTTTAATATTAATGGGATAAGGATTAGTACTATAGTGAGCATCCTTACCATCAGAATATGATTTCATTAAATAACTCCCGGGTTTTAAGAAATCAAATTTAATTATTATTTCTCTTTCAGTTTCATCCGTTACAGCTCCAATATACCACACATCATTCTTTTCTCTTGCAATTACTACAAGATCGCCGATTACCGCTTTAAGTGCAATAGTAGTATCCCAATCAGTAGGAACATTTTTAATAAATTCAAAAGCTGGTTTATTCCTATAATTCTCTATTAAATCTGCTGCCATCTGAAACGGGCTATAAAGAACAATATAATGTGCGAGTTGATTAGCTAATGTTGATTTTACATATTCCTCTTTTTTATATTGGTCATATTTTAAATCAAATATTCCAGGAGTATAATCCATCGGACCGGATAAACCACGCGTAAAAGGAAGTACAGTTATATGTTCAGGTGGATTACCTTTACTCCATGCATTCCACTCCATACCTCTAAATCCTTCTCCCGTCATCAAGTTTGGATAAGTTCGACACATACCTGTTGGTTTAATTGGCTCATGGACATCTAACATGATTTTATATTCCAATGCTTTTTCCATAACTAGGTTATAGTGATTAACCATTTCTTGTCCGTAATGATATCCATTAGGACGTATTCTTCCTGCATAACCTGTTTTAACAATATTTACATTGTTATCTTTATAAAATTTAAAAGCAGAATCTAATTGTTGTTCATAATTTAGATAATCGCCACCAGTTTCGTGATGACCAATCAAAGCAATGTTTTTTGATTTAGCATACTTAGATAATTCTTTAATATCAAAATCGGGAAAAGATTCCGTATATGAAAAAGCACCATTCCCTTTTCCCCACATTTCCCAACCTTTATTCCACCCTTCGGCAAGCACTGCATCAAATTTATTCTCCGCCGCAAAATCGATATAACGTTTAACGTTTTCTGTTGTTGCCCCATGATTCGGTCCGGTAACCCATGATTCTTTATTTAGATGCATCGCCCACCAAACCCCTACATATTTACCGGGCTTTATCCAATCATAATTTTTGATAGCCGGAGGGGGGTTGAGATTCAAAATAATATTTGATGAAATTAATTTTTCAACAGTCGGCGTAATGATTATTACGCGCCATGGAGTGTCAAATGGAGCTGTTTGTTTTACCCTTATTCCATCTGGGTAAGGGACTAGTACAGACCTATATGAATTTTGGGGATAACTATTTTTTTCCAAAGTCATACCGGCATAATTTTTTAGTTCGGCTTCGTGAATTACAATACAAGTTCCTTTTTTTGTTTGAAGAGTTACAGGAGTATGTACACCTATCATTTGGTCGAGAAGTGTATTCCGATATAAATACTCTTCACTGTCATAATCATTTGGAATCCACCATGCAGAGAAATTGTCTGCGAAGTTGAAATAAGTTAGCTCATCACTAATTTCAAAATAGTTATTCTCTTTTTGCTCATCGAAATGATATCTAAAAGCAATACCATCATTATAAGCTCTAACGATTATTTTAATTTTGCGAGCATTAGGATTTTGTTCTTTAAGAGAAATAATTATCTCATTGTACTCATTTAATATATTTTTGCTTTGCCCCCAAACAGTAGTCCATACTTCTCTTAAATTATTTGTTTTAAAATCAATGCACGATAAATTTGAGAATTCTGGTTGGTTTTTGAATTTAAAACTCATAGCCGATGAGTTAATTATTGCTTCATCTCCATAGACAATTTCGTAATTGGGGATACCATCACGAAGATAAAATGAAAAAACAATCTTTCCATCTGGTGAAGATACTATTTTCTCATCTATTGCAAATGAAAACGAAGATATGAATAACAGCGAAAGTAAAATCTTTATAAAATTAAGCTTCATCATGACCTTTATACTTTAATTTATCGGAATTATTCTGAGATGATCGATCAAAGCTTCATTTATCTCCTTGTTCATATTAGAGTTAACGGGAAGATACTTAAGATTAAATTGAGTGATTCCTTTTTTGAAATAATATTTTACTGAATTTGAATAACCCCAATTATTCCAAACGTTATCACCACGTTGAGGCAAAACAATAGTAGATATTAATTCATTATTTATGTAAAGTGTTCTGATTCCACATGCATTAAATGTATTAATTGGTCCATTCCCATTTGAGTATTTGAAATCAATCCAGTAATAACCATCATGATCAATACCCTTCTCGAAAATGATATCAGTATTACTTGTAGTAGTAGTCCTAACGAAACCTTTTCCATTATAACCTTCTACACTTGTTTCAAACGAGCTACTTGAAGCTTCTACTTCAATTATATTGTTATTAATACTCATAACCGGCTCAGACATAAATGATTCATAACCATCTTTGTCAACTGCGATTACAGAATATTCATCAACTTGATTTTTTGAAGTAATCTTAAATTCTTCATTTTTTGTGTCTGCAATTTTTAAACCGTTTTGAAATATTTTATAATATTCAGCATTATCAACTTTTTTCCAACTTAGTTGATTCTCATTATAATATACCACTGGTGTTAAAGGTGCAAAGCGATTTTCAACAATATTGATTGTCCCACCTACAATTTTATTATCGAGGAATATTTCAATTGTATGTTTACCTGAAATATTTTTTTGCAACCTCACAATATCAACTTTTTTGTTATCAATCAATGCATTGGTAATATTTCCCCCAAAGCCATGAATCGTAATATCAAGTGAAGCATTTCTGTATTTG
>JBAYVI010000125.1:0-9233 GCA_041674625.1 Melioribacteraceae bacterium
AAGAGGTTTTCCTTCACCGAGGAGATGATCCTGTCCCTTAAATTCTTCGATAGATTTTGGACGACTCCTTTCGGCTAATGGAATTGCCGGTATTTCTATCTTCATTTTTCTTCAACCTCTATCGGTTTTTCATCTTTTTTATACATTCTATATTTCTCTCTCGCCGTTTTTTCCTTCTTAAAGTTGTTAGTATTTAATGAATCAATTTGGCTATCTAATCCCTTAATTGAATCATTACTAATTTCTATCTCTTTGTTTAAGTCATCCAAACGATTTTTAGATTTTAGATAATTAAGAAAACCACTCTCATTAAAAACAATAAATGCTATTGCCGAAATTCCAAAAACAAAAACCAACACCAGAATTATTAAATTACTTTTCCCTTTCTTTTTCATTTTAATGAATAATTAACAATTCGGTTAATCAACTCTTCAAATGAAATCCCTGCAGCTTTAGCCATCTTAGGAACTAAACTTGTGCTTGTCATACCGGGTAAAGTATTTACTTCGAGACAAAAAGATTTGTTGTTTTTTGTTAGTCGGAAATCCACTCTTGCATAATTCTTACATCCCACCGAATTATAAGCAAGCAACGCCTGCCTTTTCAAATACTCTGCGGTTTCTTCCGGTATATCTGCAGGCACAATATATTCACTCATTCCTGTAGTGTATTTACATTCATAATCATAAATACCATGCTTTGGTTTAATCTCTAAAACCGAGAGTGGTTGTTGATCTAAAACTGCAACTGTTAATTCCCGCCCGGCTATGTATTCTTCAATCAAAGCTACTTCAGAATATTTAAGTGCCAAATTTATTGCTGATTCCAATTCAATTTCACCCCTACAAATTGATAAACCAACAGTTGATCCTTGGTCATTAGGTTTTATTACACACGGATATCCAAAAAATTTATTTATTTTTTCTCTTGCTGTTTCTATATCCGTATTATCATTTTTTACAATAAACCATTTAGGAGTAATTACATTAAAATGCTGAAACATTATTTTAGTCATATATTTATCCATCGCGAGAGCACTTGTTAACACTCCGCTTCCGGTATAAGGGAAGCCCTTCAATTCGCAAAGAGATTGCACTGTTCCATCTTCTCCCCATCTGCCATGTAATCCAATAAATACAAGATCAACATTATCAAAAAAAGATGAATTAAATAATGACACATAATTTTCGGTAGAAACTTCAGCATAATCTTTTTCACTAAAAAAATCTTCTTCATTCTTAGGCTGATTTAATCCGTATCCAGGGTCTATTACTCTAACGTTAAACCCCAAATTTCTTAATGCAAAAAGAATAGACTTACCTGAATTTTTTGATACATCTCTTTCTGGGGAAGTGCCCCCTACCATTAATACAATATTTTTAGACATAAATTTTCTCTTACGAATTGTTCTTTAATTGCTCAATAATGATTACATTTTTCAAACCTTCTTCACCTGAAATAAATTGAGGAAGCCTTTTTGATAACGTCTTATTAATGCTTCTTATCATAGCTGTAATTTTATTCGCACGTTTTCTAAATACCATTTTACCTTCTTTATTTACATCAATAACAAGACGCGATGAATTCATTTTTTTACCCAAGTTACTTTCTATAAGAAGAGTTCCATTAATTCCTGTAATTTCAATCCTATTCACTCTTTTTTTGGATGAGGCTGATATGTTAAAATTTCCATAACCAACTTTATTGAATTTAACTATAGCAGAAGTATAATCTTCAATTGAAGAATGAAGAATGAAATTATCTATATAACCTTTAATTTCACCTACTTCCCCACCAAGAAAACGAAGCATATCCACGGCTTGGTATCCTAATTCATTAATAATTCCATTTTCTTCCGATTCATTTTTAGTTATGTCAATATTCAACGATACCGATATATTAATAATTTTTCCTAAGAAGTTGGATTCAATTAATTCCTTTGCCTTAATCATTAATGGGTGGAGGCGATGCGCCTGATTAACAAATAGTTTCACTTTATTTTTATTACATATTTCAATTACATTCTCTGAATCCTTCTTATTTGATGCTATTGGACTTTCGCATAAAATATTTATTCCTTTTGCAGCTGCCATTTTTATCATTTCCAGATTTTCAGATGTTGTATTCGAGAAATAAATAATATCAATTCCTGATTCTAAAAATTTGCTATAATTATTTGAATAATTAGCAATACTATATTTTTCTGCTAACTTTTTTACCATAGTAAGATTTGGAGAATAGAGCGATGTAACTTTCCCAAATTGAACTTTACTAAAAGCAGGAATTATGCTTTCTTCGATGTTACTGCTTTCACCGGCAATTCCCCATTTAATTCTTTTTGGAATTTTAGGGTTAATATTAAACTTAATTGCAGGACTGATCATTTAGATCCCCACTTTTTTCATTAATTTTTTAATTGGTTCTGAATTTTGCATAATATAAAAATGTATTGCCGGAACATTTTTATTCAATAATTCCTCTACCTGTTTAAACGTCCATTCTATTCCAATTTCCAATACATGTTCTGGTTTTGCTTTTAATACTTCCTCAGCTAATTCTGATGGAACATCAATAAAAAAATTTTTCGGAAGCGAAGTAACATGATTTTTGGATGTGAGAATTTTCAATCCGGGTATAATTGGAACCACTATACCGTCTTTCTTACAAGCCTCTAAATAATCAAAATAGAACTTATTATCGAAACACATTTGCGTAACGATATATGAAGCACCTGAATCTATTTTTTCTTTTGTATATTTTATGTCTGTGGAAAGGTTTGGAGCTTCAAAATGTTTTTCAGGATACCCGCTTGTCCCTATGCAAAAATCCATAGGATACGAATCTATAATTGAATCCTCTATATACTTTCCTTTATTAATCTCATTAATCTGCTTTATTAAATCAAGTGCATAATCATTTGCACTTCTACCAAACTTTAATGGCTTCTTAAAACCATGATCGTCTCCTCGTATCGCCAATACATTATCTATCCCAAGATAATGAAGTTCTATAAGGAAGTCTTCCGTTTCCTCCCTCGTAAAACCTGAACATAATACATGAGGGACAGCATCAATATTATATTTGTTTTGTATTAATGCACATATCCCAAGCGTACCGGGTCTTTTTCTTTTTATCCTAATATTGTATGAACCCGCTGCAGTTTCTTCATAATATGCCTCCGCTGCATGACTTGTGATATCTATAAATGGAGGTTTATATTTTACTATGTCTTCAAGAATTGATAATAATTGTTTTATATCTCCACCTCTTTTAGGAGGAATGATTTCAAAACTTATCAAAGTCTCGTTCGCTTTTTGAAGATGTTCTGTTACTTTCATATTTGGTAACTTTATTTATTTGGGAATTAATTTAAAATTAAATTTAGCATTACTCTTGAACAAATCATAATCGATCGGAAGTTTATAGTAGTTTCCATTTAGGTAATTAGTTGTCAAATTTTTATAGTAAGGACTAAAAAAATTACCCGATTGACCGGTAGGCATTGCGAGATAAATATAATCAGGTTCGGAATAATCAAAAATATATCTCATTGATGGACCAAGAACAGTTTCGTATGGTTTACTTCTATTGCCAAACCCTTCTTGTCTGCCATAAGAAAGTTCCGAAAAAGAATACTCAGTATTATTAATTGTAGTACCATCTCCACCAACTTCATAAGGACCAATATCTATTATTTTATCTAATATTGTTGACTGACCGCTAAAAAAATGCTTAATGGTTAGCTTATGAATTGCTCCCCATTGCCATCTTGAAATATCTTTTCCAAATTCAGTTTCAAGAGAGCTCAGAGCATCTGCAAGGCTCTTTCGTATAATATAATCGCCCGTTTCAATCTCTTCCGTATTAATATTATCAAACCAAGGAGAGTTTTTATTATTCAATAAATCCGGTAAAACCCTATACGGGACATTAGCTACAAAAACAAATTCTCTTAATAAATCATCACCCATTTCATCTAAAAATATATTCTGAATTAATTTCTCCAAGAACCGGGTATAAATGGAAGGTATTTGATTATTAGCTGTAAAATCATATTGCCATACTTTAAAAAGTTTTATCGTCTCTCCGAGATTATTATCTTTAATATTAATACCCTCGAAAGAATTAATTATATGCTGAGTTATTTTCCGAGCATAAGGTGAAACAACATCATTTTGATATAACTGAAAATCTTTTACAGTATGCTTCTCTTTTGAAGTTAGTAATTCGGTAATCCTTTCAATGCGAGATGCAGGCTCCCAAATATTTGAAATATGATAAGGAAAATTTTTATCAACTTTATTATTTGCTGTGGCAATAAAATTTTCAGAAGGATTAAATAATTTCGGCATCTCTTCATAAGGGATAAAACCTGTCCAATCATTTGTTGATGTTGTACCATCATAAACCATTGTCGGGCTATTAGTTCTTCTGGTTGGTAGCTTTGCAGCACATATATAGCCAATATTATTATACCTATCGGCATAAACAAAATTTTGTCCGGGGACATTAAAATTTCTTAGTCCCTCTTTGAACTCATCCCAGTTTTGAGCTTTATTTACAGATATCATTGCACTTAATTCATTTGTATAATCCAAGGCAATCCAACGCATACTTATAAGATTATTAACTTTTGAAGAGGAGTAAAATTGATTATAAAGATGTACCGAATTAATTACTGGTCCGCGAAAGGTGCTTTTTATTTTTATAATTTCTGGTTCTGAATCTTTTATTAAAATAGTATCTTGAATCTCTATGAATTGTTTTGATTCACCATCCACCACATAATTATTCCCTGTCGAATCCAATTTCTCAAGATAAAAATCTGCATCATCGGACATTACATTCGTTACTGCCCAAGAAATATCTTTGTTTTTTCCTATTACAACTGCCGGCACTCCTGGGAGCGTAAACCCTTCCACGTTTAATTCCTTACTTCTGATAATTGCAAAATACCATTTACCCGGTGCAGAAAAAGCCAAATGAGGATCGTTTGCAATCATAGGTTTGCCGCTTTTAGATTTTGATGAAGAAACTACCCAATTATTCGACCCGATATGAGTTCCAACTGAACCAATAAATTTTCTAAATTCTCTTTCAGTTTGAATTAAACTTAGAGCTTCTTTCGGAATCTTTAACCCATTAATTATAAATGGACCATTCTCCGGGAAATCAGGAAGTATTTCTCTCACCCTATCCGCTCCAAATTTTTCTGCTAAAATTGAATATGTAATATCTGTCCACCAGCTTATATTTAGTTCCCATGCCAATAATTTCCCTATCAATAAACTATGTTCCGGTTTCCATTTCTCCGGTTTATACCCAAGTATATCAAATTCGAGTCCAAAATTCCCACTATTATTTTCTAAATAAGCATTTACACCTTTAGAATATTCTTCCAAGTAAATGTGGGTATAAGAATCGATTTTGGAAAAATCTCGTTTAACTACTCGATCTAAACCAATAGTTCTAAACATCTTATCGAATTGTAAAGTTTTTTCACCTAAAACTTCGCTTAAGCGCCCCTCGCCTGCTCGGCGGGCTATATCCATTTGGAACATCCTCTCCTTGGCATGAAAATATCCCAAAGCGAAAATTGCATCCAATTCATTTTCCCCCTTGATTAATGGGAACCCAAGTGAATCGGTTAATATCTCAATTTGTGAAGATATTCCTTTTACTCTTTCCTCCCCTTGGTAATTAGGAACGCTGCTCTTTAAAACAAAATAAGAAACAATAGTAAATACCGAAATAAGGACGACTATAAATACAACTACTATTAAGAATCTTTCAAAATATTTTTTCATTATTTTTTTATTTTTAGTAAACTCAAATTTATTAAATTATTCACTCTGCATAAAAAGAAATATTCACTTAATAGGCAAAATATTTTTTATTTAGCAACTTAGTTGAATAACATACGTCTAAAAAGTATCGGCAAAACAACTTAATTGAAAACAATGGAGTATATATGAAAGCAAAGAATGATAGTAAGTTTCTTCCCGGATTAATCTTGATTCTTTTGGGTCTGTTTTTCCTTCTTCGCAATTATAATTTTTTTGATTTCTATATCCCGGATTTTTTAAGAAGCTGGGAATTTTTCTTTATTGCATTTGGGATTATTGTTATTGCTGCAACAAGAAATATTATTGCCGGCTCAATATTTATTTTCATTGGATTAATCAATTGGACTCCCGATTTATGGCCACTTATTTTAGTAATTATTGGTATTGCTATTATATTAAGAAGAAATGGTTCAAAACCATCTATGAATCTAAATGATTCTCCTAATTCTTCAATTGGTTCTGACGATAGAATAGATATTAATTCTATTTTCGGCGGTGGAACTAATTTTGTCAATTCGAAAAATTTCCAAGGTGGTAAAGTAACTTGTATTTTTGGTGGCTCCGAAATTTATTTGAATAATGCGCAATTAGCCGAAGGGAATAATGAAATAGAGATTACAGTCATTTTTGGCGGTGCAACTTTTTATATCCCAAATGATTGGCACGTTGAAACTAAAGTTACAGCTCTTTTCGGTGGATTCGATCAAAAAAGATTGACTAAATTTGATGATTCTAAAGATAAATCCAAAACTTTAACTATTCATGGATTTATTTTATTTGGTGGTGGCGAAATTAAATCGGTGCTTTAATTTATTGAACTTTACCTCCTCTATCATTATCTTTGGGAGTTCAAATCTTCCGAGAGAAAAATGGATTTTGATAAAGACTTAAAATCGATTCAAGAAGCGCGATCACTTGCCGCCAAAGCAAAAGAAGCTCAACTAGAGTTTAAACACTTTAATCAAGCTCAAGTTGATAAAATTGTAAAAGCAATGGCTGATACTGCATTTAAAGATGCCGAACGGCTTGCTAAAATGGCTTGTGAAGAAACCGGTTTCGGTAAATGGCAAGATAAAGTCATTAAAAACCAATTCGGCTGCAAAAATGTTTATGAATCAATTAAAGATCTTAAAACTGTTGGCGTTATTGATATTCGCAATAATGGGAAGATATTAAAGATAGCAGAGCCAATGGGAGTTGTAGCTGCATTAATTCCTTCTACAAATCCTACTTCCACAGTAATTTTCAAAACTATTATCTCCTTAAAATGTAGAAATGCTATTGTGGCATCTCCACATCCACGAGCGGTTAATTGTACTTTAGCAGCAATCAAAGTGCTTAGTGATGCCGCTGAAAAAGCCGGTGCTCCGAAAGGACTTATCCAATGTATGACTACACCTACAATTGAAGGCACAGAAGCTTTAATGAAAGATAAAAGTATTGCCGTCATATTAGCTACTGGAAGCAATCCGATGGTAAAAGCTGCTTATAGCTCTGGCAAACCGGCATTTGGTGTTGGTTCAGGTAATGTACCTGCTTTTATTGAAAAAAGTGCAAATGTAAACAAAGCTGTTGCCGATATAATTTCCGGTACAACGTTCGATAATGGCACTCTCTGTTCCTCCGAGCAAGCTATGGTTGTTGACAAATCCATTAAAGAAGAAGTAATTAAAGAAGCTAAAAAACAAGGTGCTTTCTTTGTTGAAGGTACAGATAAATTAAAATTAGAAAAAACAGTTACTCCCGGAGGCAAAATTAATCCGGAGATTGTTGGCAAGTGCGCTGTTTGGATTGCAAATTATGCAGGGATTAAAGTTCCTGAAGATACAAAAGTACTCGTAGCTGAATGTCAATCTGTTGGGAAGTACGAACCCCTCTCTGCTGAAAAATTATCACCTGTATTAGCATTTTATACTGTTGATGGATGGTTAGAAGGATGTCATCGATGTATTGAACTGCTCGAATTTGGTGGTGTCGGACACACTTTAGTAATCCATTCAAATGATGCAGAAATTATTTTGAAATTCGGTTTAGAAAAACCAGCTTTTAGAATTGTTGTAAACACTCCTTCATCATTGGGAGCGGTTGGTTATAGTACAGACTTAACTCCATCATTAACTCTTGGTGTAGGTACTTGGGGTGGTTCTATTATCTCTGAAAACGTTAGCGCAGTCCACCTTATGAACGTTAAAACTCTTGCCTTTGAAACAACACAAATTAATACAGGGCATTCTCTAAACTCTCTTGACCTGAAAGATATAAGCGGAAGTTTTAATTCTCATAAAATAGATGAAAAAACTAGTTTTACATCTTTGATTGAAGAAAGACTGCGTGCAAGAGCAGGTAATCCTTCTTATTCTAATTCAAATTCTACCGTTAATACAAGCGAAATTAAGAAGCAATCAGATAAAGCTTTTGGTTCGGGAATTTCCGAAACCGAAATTCAAAAAATTATTAGTGATTTTAATAAAAACAACTAAAAACGATGGTATCTGATTTTTAAATTATTATGTGATTAAGATCATTTAGTAATTTCAAAATTGTTGATACCTTTACTCCAAAGAAAGATTATTTATGGATAAAGAAAACAAACACCACAATTGGTCAATTGAAAAAGGTGATTATAGAAGAGATGATACTGCCACATGGCGTTATCAAAAAAAACTCATCAGAAGAAAAAAGATTTATACGGCTTTAAGTATAATAGGTTATTTTATTGTGCTTGCAGTTGTACTCCATTTAATTTTATCCCGTTAGCTATAACGGTCTAATTTAAATTTCTCACCGAGATAAAGTTTCTTTACTTCAGGGTCTTCAGCTAAAAATTGAGCACCACCCTCTTTAAATATTTTCCCGCTGATTAATATATAAGCTCTATCTACTATGCTTAGAGTTTCATGGACATTGTGGTCAGTAATTAGGATCCCGATTCCTTTATGACGTAAATTAGAAACTATTTGCATAATATCTTCTACTGCAATCGGATCAACTCCGGCAAATGGTTCATCAAGTAATATAAAATCAGGATCATTTGCTAAGGCACGAGCTATCTCGCATCTCCTTCTTTCACCACCACTTAATTGATAACCAATATTTTTTCTAACGTGATTTAGCCCTAACTCCTCAATTAGTTTTTCTAATTTTTCTTTTCGTTCATTCTTTGAAATATCTATCATCTGCAAAATAGCAAGTATATTATCCTCTACCGTTAGTTTTCTAAAAATAGATGCTTCCTGAGGTAGATAACCTACTCCCATTTTTGCTCTTTTATACATTGGTTCATCTGTTATCTCTTTTGAATTAAGATATACATTACCACCGTTCGGTTTTATCATACCAACAATCATATAAAAAGTCGTTGTCTTTCCTGCTCCATTTGGTCCAAGA
>JBAYVI010000126.1:0-9231 GCA_041674625.1 Melioribacteraceae bacterium
AATATTAAATAATGAGGAAGTAATAGAAGAAGAAGTAAAAAAAATGGATAATTATTATTCTAAAAATAAATGGTGGAAAAAAAGCCGATATTGGCAAAATATCGGGAAAATATACTTATTTCGAAAAAAAAAACCACTTCATGCTTTAAAGTATTTTCTATTTTCTATTTTAAATTATCCTTTTAATATTAAAGCCTATGGCTACGTCGTTTGGGGACTTATTAGAGCAAGAAAACTATGAAAATTCTCGTTATTCACCCTGCTACTTCACTCAGTGGTGGTGGAGCAATAGCCCATTATGAATTTCTTAAATCATTAAATCGAAGTGGTTACACTCTAGTAACAGTTAGTTATGATGGAAAAGACTACATTCAAGATATTAAAAGTTCTCACTATTCGATTAGCATCGAAACAAACAAAGCAATTGCTAAATATAGTTTTAACATAGAAGTGTTTAAGTTTCTCGATAACATCATTAAACAAGAATTACCAGAATTGATTGTTCTAGGTCAAATTAATTTTTTATTCACTCTATATCTCTTATCAAAGAAATATAAGTCAAAAATTGTACATATCGTGCATACTGCGGAGTATGGTTGTTTAAATGCCATGTTAACGAAAAAAATAGATAAATCAAGTTGTTCAGGAATTGTTGGTTTCAAATGTTATCAAAATTGTATGCCTAAATTTGAAATGTTTTTATTTCGTATGATGATACATTATTTGAGAAATCTTTTATTAAAGAATTTTGTTGGCGTTTTCATTTGTCATTCTCATTTTATGGTAAATTTTATGTTGCAAAATGGGTTTAAAAATCTTGAATATGTCCCGCTTTATCTAGCGCTTGATTTAAAAACAAATGTTATTAGAGAGAAAAAAGGAAATACAATAAACATCATTTTTGCTGGCACTTTAACTTGGAATAAAGGAGTTTACGAAATGGTTAAATCTTTTAAAGAATTAATAATTGATGATAATTTAACTGTTAATATTCATATTGTTGGGACAGGCGATCTAATAAATTTTATTAAATCTGAATTAATTTCAGTTCACAATAAGCGATACTTTCTACATGGACTGCTTAATCATTATCAAACTCTCACTTTATTAAATGACATGGATATTGTAATTTTTCCTTCTTATTTCGAATCTTTCGGATTAGTTGCTCTAGAAGGTATGTTGTTAAAAAAATTCTTAATAATTAGCAATAGAGGCTCTTTACCTGAAATAACATCTAATTATGATTGCAAAATTGTTTTGGATAGCATCAGTTGTGATGCGATTTTGAAAAGTATTAAAAAGGCTATAAATGTTATATCACAAAAAAGTAAAAAGATTGAATGTATATACCAAAATGATACTGAGCAGATGGATAGTAAAATTAAAAATATAATAGAAAAGTTTAAATAAGTAGTCAGTACTTGATAAATAATATAAAATAAATTATTGGATATTATGCCTACTTCATTTGATACACCTATTTTGATTATCATCTTTAATCGCCCAGATACGACTTCTAAAGTTTTTGAAGTTATCAGGAAGATAAAACCAAACAAGTTATTTGTTGCTGCTGACGGTGCTCGTCATTCGATTAAAAATGAAATTAATAAGTGTAAGCAAGCACGGGAAATATTTAACCAGGTTGATTGGCCTTGTGAATTACAATTACTTTTTCGTATAGAGAATTTAGGTTGCAGAATGGCTGTGAGTTCAAGTATCGACTGGTTTTTTAAACAAGTTGATTATGGGATAATTTTAGAAGATGATATTCTGCCTGATTTGACATTTTTTCAATTTTGCCAGGAAATGTTGTTAAAATATAAGGACGATTATAGGATTTACCATATCAATGGTGCAAATTTCCAGGATGGCCAAAAACGTGGAGATGGCTCATATTACTTTTCTAATTTCCCAATTATTTGGGGATGGGCAACTTGGCGTGATAGATGGGCCTGCTACGATATAGATATGAAAGATTTTCCCCATAATCTTAAAAAATTACAGAAAATTAAGATCATAGATAAAAAATCAGCACAGCTCCGATTTCTTAAACATTTTGAATTAATGTATAAAAAGAAACATAATACTTGGGATACTCAATGGGTATATAGAATATGGTCCAAATCGGGTATTTCAATTACACCTAATTGTAATTTAGTAAGGAACATCGGTACAGAAAATAATTCTACACATAATTTTTTGAGAGATTCCAAACGAGATGATATGCAATTAAAAACAATAGATTTTCCTTTAGTCATTCCAAGTTACTTATCAGTCTCAATGAAAGCTGATGTCTATTTGTATAATAATATTTATGGTTATAACATTTTAAGACTTTTGAGAATTCTAAGAGAAAATAAAGTTACTTATATACTTAAACATATTTATGGTAAACTTAAAGTAAATTAACTCATTATAGGGGTTTATGAAAATTCTAATGTCAGCGTATGCGATTGGCCCAAATTGGGGATCTGAAGTTGGAATGGGATGGAATTGGATTATAAACTTATCTCAGCACCATCAACTTTATGTTATAACTGAAAGAGGTTTCCAAGATGATATAGAAAAGAAAATTAATATTCTAGATTTAAAAAATGAACCTAAATTTTTTTATGTGGATATTGATAGTAAGGCACGTGAATTGTTTTGGAAGCAAGGCAGTTTTATTTTTTATTTTTACTACAAAAGGTGGCAAAAAAATTCTTATCAATTAAGTAAATCAATTATAGCAAAATATAAAATTGATATTATCCATCAATTGAACTTAATTGGATTTCGTGAACCTGGTTTTTTATGGTTGCATTCTAATGAAGTTCCCAGTGTATGGGGGCCAATTGGTGGTTTTAACCAAGTTCCTTTTCGTTTTCTAATTAAAATGCGATTTAAAAATTTAATTTATTATCTTATTAAGAATATTTTAAACTATTTGCAAATTATGTTTTCGAGACGTGTGCGTAAAGCTTTTAATAGTACAAGCATTCTGATCGCAGATTCTTCTAGTACTTCGAAATTAATTAAAAAATACTATAACAAAACTTCAGTAATAATCAATGAAACTGGTTGTAATCCTTCCAGTAAAAATTCTGATTTTCGTAAATCCCATGCATCTGAAATGACGAATGGGTTAAGAATTTTGTGGGTTGGTCAAATCCAGGGTTTAAAAGCTCTACCCTTGGCTATTGATGCTTTGAAAGAGATTGCAGAACTAATTCCTATAAAAATGACTGTTGTTGGCGATGGACCAGATTTCAAATACTGCCAAAACCTAGTTAATAGTTTCTTATTAAATCAAAAAGTAAATTTTATAGGGAGAGTACAAAATAGTATTGTTTTGGAAATGATGGATAAGTTTGATCTACTCTTTTTCACAAGTTTGAAGGAAGGGACACCACACGTTGTTCTTGAAGCTTTATCTCAGGGGTTACCAGTATTATGTCACGATATTTGCGGTCATGGCGATATAATTGATTCTTCTTGTGGGATAAAAATCCCAATGTTATCGTACAGTAAAAGTGTAAAATTATTCAAGGAAAATTTGTTACTATTATCGAATAATAAAAACAAATTACAAGATTTATCTTTAGGGGCACTGAAGAAATCTCATAGCGTTTCTTGGCAAAAAAAAATTGAAGAGATGAACAAAATATATGGTTCAATTAGTATTAAAAAAACAACCGAAGTTAAACAAAATCATCTAAATTAAAATGTTATATAAAATTAAATATTTATATAATTTAATTAGATTAAAATTGATATGGAGAAGATTTATTATTGGGAAAAATTTCCATGCAGGTCTTGGTGTACGTCTTTGGGCTAAAAATTCATTAGTTATTGGAGATAATTTTTATATTGGAAGATATTCTCAGATTGAGTGTGACGCTTGCATTGGTGATAATGTTATTTTCGCTAATTATGTTGCACTCGTAGGAAAATATGATCATCATTATCAGCAAATTGGTGTACCAATAAGACTTGCATCACAAATTCGTGATAGTGATTATAATTGGCGGGGTTTAAATGAAATGACGGTAATTGAGGATGATGTATGGGTAGGGTACGGTTCAATTATTATGAGTGGTGTAAGAATTGAAAAAGGGAGTATAATCGCAGCTGGGGCAGTAGTTACAAAGGATGTTGATGCATATTCGATTTATGGTGGGGTACCCGCAAAAAAAATTCGTTCAAGATTTGACTCTGTTCAAGAATTAGAAAAACATATTAAATTATATAAATTGAATTATGTCGATAAATAAAATAAATGTTTTTGCTATTCAGATAAGCAAAATATCGACTTATGAATTAGTATATAAAAAAATTATTCATTCCTATTCCAAACCCAATTATATAACAGTCAATAATGTCCATACAATTATTCAAGCAACTAGGCAAAACTATTATAAAAAAATTATAAACAATTCATTTTTGTCTCTCCCTGATGGTCAGCCACTATCGTTCTACGCAAAATTAAAAGGCGAAAAAAATATTAACAGAATATTCGGACCAACATTTATGGAAAAAACCATTGATTGGGGACAGAAAGTTGGATTGAAACATTTCTTCTTCGGCAGCAATGAAATAGTTCTCAGAGACTTAAAGCAGCAAATAAATAAAAAATATCCTCGTACCATTATTACCGGTTCTTTTTCCCCTCCTTACAAACTCAAATTTACAGAAGAAGAAAATTTACAATTTATTGAAATGATGAATAAAAGCGGTGCAGATTTATTTTGGATCGGTCTTGGTGCTCCTAAACAAGAAATATGGATGTATGAAAATTATAAAAAACTTAATCATGGTATTATGATCGGAATAGGAGCAGGATTTGATTATCTTGCAGGAAACACAAAGCATGCACCTGAATGGATGAAAAATATGGCTCTTGAATGGTTATATCGCCTAATTCAAGAACCCCGAAGATTATGGAAAAGATATTTAATCACAAATTCATTATTCCTTTATTATGTTTTTTTAGAAATGACCGGTTTAAGGAAATTCGATAAATAAATGCAAATACATAGAAAGTCCCTATATTTAGCTAGAGTTACTTTAGATTCATTCTTCTTGATTGGATCTTTTGTTATTGCTCAATCAAGTTATAAAACCCCTACCCCTTTAGATGCTATTAATTGGGAATTTATGATTTTAGCTCTTCTCCTAATTACCTGGATTTTTAGTGGTAAGTCTCTCGGTTTGTATGATGAATTTCGTTCGCGTGATTTTAGTTTTGAACTAATCGCTTTAATTAAAAATATATTTATTCAGGCTATCTCATATATAATTCTTGTTTTTATAATTCGTGAGTATAGTGTTATTTCACGTTTTGTAATTATCTATTATGCAGGTTTGCTTCTTATCTTTCTTTCTTTAGAAAAATATCTTTTTCGCAAATTTCTTAATTTATACAGAAGTAAAGGAAGAAATTTAAGATCTTTGTTGATTGTTGGAGCAGGAGAAATCGGACAAAAATTTCATAAATCTATAACTGATAATCCTCATTTTGGTTACAAATTTATTGGGTTCCTTGATGATCAAACTGTTAATTCAATGAATGGAAAGTATCTTGGTACAATAGATGAATTGCATTCTATCCTTTCTAATGGACATATTGATGATATTGTTATTGCATTACCGAATTACGCCTCTTCACGTCTCAGAGATGTAGTGGCTACCTGCGAAAGGCATACAACGAGAATTAGAATTATTCCCGATTATTTCGATTTCGTTTCGTCACGCTATAACATAACTTTGTTTGGAGATTTTCCGATTATTTCATTAAGGGAAGATCGCCTTAATGAATTTCATTGGCGGCTGCTTAAACGTGGTTTTGATTTTGCTTTTACGTCCTTCCTTTTTCTATTCGTATTTTCTTGGGTCTTTCCTTTAATTGCTCTTTCTATTAAAATCTCTAGTAAAGGTCCGGTATTTTTTAAACAGGAAAGATGGGGAAGATATAATAAAAAATTTATTACTTATAAGTTCCGCTCAATGTGCACTGATAGTAAAGATACAGATAGTTCAGGCAATTATATACAAGCATCAAAAGATGATCCTCGAATTACTAAGTTAGGTAAATTTCTTAGGAAAACTAATCTTGATGAATTGCCTCAATTTATAAATGTTATTCTTGGTAATATGAGTATTGTTGGTCCTCGCCCTCATCCAATCCCGCTTAATATAGAATCTCGCGATAAAGTGCATCATTATATGATAAGGCACCTTGTAAAACCGGGAATTACCGGATGGGCTCAGGTAAATGGCTTCAGAGGCGAAACTAAAGAAAATGGACTTATGCAGGAGAGAATAAATCATGATATCTGGTATATAGAAAATTGGACTTTCCTTTTAGATATACAAATTATTATATTAACAGTTTGGAGGATGCTTAAAGGCGATCCAAACGCTTATTAATTCGAGGGCGAATTTATGAATATTGCGGTAATCGGTACAGGGTATGTTGGGCTTGTTACAGGTACTTGTTTTGCTGAAATGGGAAATAATGTAATATGTGTTGATAATAACGAATCAAAATTAGAACGGCTACAATTGGGTCATGTTACAATTTATGAACCGGGTCTTGAAATTCTTTTTGAACGTAATATACGTGAAGGCAGATTAATTTTTACAAATGATCTTTCTAATGCTGTTAACGAATGTGAAATCATTTTCCTTTGTCTCCCTACACCTCAGGATGAAGATGGCTCGGCTGACCTTAGTTATGTTATGGATGTTGCTGCTCAAATAGGTGCTATTATGAAGGACAATAATGATTATAAGATTATTGTTAATAAAAGTACTGTCCCGGTAGGGACTTCGAGAAAGGTCTCAAACATATTATCTGATTCTGGTTTTATAAATTTTGATGTCGCTTCTAATCCCGAATTTCTTCGGGAAGGTTATGCAGTGGAAGATTTTATGAAACCTGATCGTATTGTTATCGGTTCTGACTCACCTCATGCATTAGCAAAGCTTGAAGATCTTTATGAACCATTCGTTAGGCAGGGAAATCCAATTCTTAAAATGAATCCTGAAAGTTCTGAAGTAACTAAATATGCAGCTAATAGTTACCTCGCTATGCGTATTACATATATGAATGAACTTGCAAATTTTTGTGAGAAGGTAGGAGCTGATGTCGATCTGGTCCGTAAAGGTATGGGTACGGATAATAGAATTGGTAAAAGATTCCTTTTCCCCGGAATTGGATATGGCGGCTCATGTTTCCCTAAAGATGTAAATGCCCTAATTAAAACATCAATCGATTTTGATTCGGAAATGACACTCCTTACTGTTGTTGACTCTATTAATAAAAAACAAAAACTAAAAATAGTAGAGAAAATAAAATCAGAATTTGGTGAGAATCTTTCTGGACTTAAATTCGGTATATGGGGACTTGCATTCAAACCGAACACCGATGATATGAGAGAAGCTCCCTCTATTTATATAATAAGAGAATTATTGAAATTAGGTGCAAAAATAAAAGCTTTCGATCCGGCTGCTCATGAAACATCTAAATTTTATTTCGATTCACAAATTGAATATTCATTAAATATTTATGATGCTGCAGAAAATATCGATGCACTTTTGATACTAACTGAATGGAATGAATTTAGAAATCCTGATTTTAATCGCCTCTCTAATTCAATGAATAATAGAATAATTTTTGACGGAAGAAATGTATTTGAACCTATTAAAATGAATGAAATTGGGTTTACTTATTATAGTGTCGGTAGACAAGTGGTAAATAAAACTGATAAGGTGAATTTATAATGAAAAAACGTGCTCTTGTTACAGGTGGTGCAGGATTCCTCGGTTCGCATCTTTGCGAAAAACTTCTTGCTAATGATATCTCCGTTGTCTGTATGGATAATTTGCTTACCGGAGACTTAAGAAATATTGAACATCTATTCGGAACTAGTGGTTTTGAATTTATAAAACATGATGTAACTAATTTTATTCATGTGCCCGGAGAGATTGATTATGTTCTTCACTTTGCTTCTCCTGCTAGCCCAATTGATTATCTCCAGCTTCCAATTCAAACTCTGAAAGTTGGTTCACTTGGTACTCATAAAGCTCTCGGTTTGGCTAAAGAAAAAAATGCTCGATTCTTATTGGCTTCTACTTCGGAAGTCTATGGAGACCCCGAAATACATCCTCAAAAGGAATCCTACTGGGGTAATGTAAACCCTATCGGTCCGCGTGGTGTCTATGATGAAGCTAAAAGATTCGGTGAATCGATTACTATGGCTTATCATCGCTTTCATGGAGTGGAAACTCGTATCGTTCGTATCTTTAATACTTATGGTCCGCGTATGCGGCTTAATGATGGTCGTGCATTGCCGGCTTTCGTTTCACAAGCATTAAAGGGTGAACCGATTACTGTTTTTGGCGATGGCTCTCAGACTCGCAGTTTTTGTTATGTGGATGATCTGATTGATGGAATATTTAAATTACTTCTCTCCGATGAAGTTTATCCGGTTAATATCGGTAATCCGGAAGAGATTACTATTTTACAATTTGCTGAAGAAGTTCAAAAACTGACAAATTCTTCTAGTAAAATAGAATTTAAAGAATTGCCTGAAGATGATCCGAAAATCAGAAAACCTGATATTACTCGCGCATCAAACATATTAGGCTGGCAGCCGAAAATCGGCAGGGAAGAGGGACTTAAAAGAACTTTAGACTACTTCAAAAAAAGGTTGAATATCGATTGAAAGTTATATTAAAATATTTCTTTGTTATAGTATTATTTGTATCCTCCTTTTTATACTCACAATCAATGACGGGGTTATCAGGATTATATTCAATTCCTACTGCAGAGATAAATGCAGATAAATCCGTTACTGTGGGCACTAATTATTATCCTAAACAAAAGCTCGATTTCTTAGGTGATAATAAGGGAGCACAGATCTATTATTTGACATTAGGCTATATGCCTTTCTTTGAATTTAGTGTACGACTTACAAGACCATTCGGAGAGAAGGGAGAAGGATTCGCAATAGGTGATAGGATGTTTAGTGCTCGAGTGAAATTTATTAATGAATCTGATTATATACCTTCTGTAGCAGTGGGAATGCATGATTTTATGGCTGCTAATGGCGGAGAAAAAGCAAAAAGATTTAATGCGAATTATTTCACTCTCACAAAAAATTTTGCAATTGGGAATGTTATTGATAATATTGGAATTACTACTGGATATGGTGTAAAATTACGCGATGCTGATGATTTTGAATTTAT
>JBAYVI010000127.1:0-9083 GCA_041674625.1 Melioribacteraceae bacterium
ATCGGCGGCTGCTTTGCTTGATGAATATGGACTATTAGGAACTATCTGATTATCTTCTGTAAATAAACCTTCAGCACCTAAACTTCCATATACTTCATCAGTAGAAACCTGTAAAAATTTCTTCACATCAAAGCGTTTGCTCGCTTCGAGTAAAACATTTGTACCGATTACATTCGATTGGTAGAAAACTTCCGAACCAAGAATACTTCTATCCACATGCGACTCTGCTGCAAAATTAACTACATGATCAATTTTATATTTCCTAAAAATATAATCGACTAACTCACTATTAACTATATCGCCTTTTACAAATGAATAGTTCTTATTGTTTTCGATAGCTTTTAGATTTTCGAGATTGCCTGCATAAGTAAGTTTATCAAGATTAACAATGAAGATATCGTCTCTTTTACTTAGTATATAATTGATATAATTACTACCGATAAACCCGGCTCCGCCCGTAACTAAGATATTTTTCATATTAATTTGTTTGTATTAGAATGTGAAAAATCCGAATAATAATCCGGTTTGAATAAAAAATGTATCGCTATTTAACCCCGAAGGTACTCCATTAAGATCAATTCCATTATCGACTTTCCAATCTTTATTAAGCGTATAAATATATCCGCCACCTAATCTGATAGCCATAAACCGCGTAACCGCTATATCCACATTAAGAGTGGGAGCGAAAGTGAAAAATGAATTTTTTAATTTTCGATTTATATTATCTGTTGTTTTACCATGTTGCTGGACATCATTCCAAACTACATCCCAAGGAAGATTATTTTTATTTTGATAGATATTTATTTCAGCACTTCCCGCTCCAATTATTGCTCCTACTGAAATAGCAAATCTACTTATATTTGTGGGAAGAGTGTATTCAACCGTTAATCCACCTATTCCATAGCTATACTCTACTTCTTTATTAAATCCATTCACTAATTTATTTTCTAAAGTTGAACCCCCGAAACCTACACCACCTAACCGAAGATTATCAACGAGCATAATATAAGCATAGCCTCCGCCTCCAAGAGTAAAAACATTTGAAGAGAGATTATTCAAACCCATTTTAGATATTTCATTATTTATAGGTCCGAGATCGGGGAAAACCCAGACAGGAAATACTCCTGCTGAAATCCCAAATCGAGATACCAAACCAACTTGATCGTATTCTTGTGCATTAATTTGAGTAGAAATAGCGAAATATATAATTGCTGTAAAAATTAACTTTTTCATATTCTTTTACATTTATTCAAGAAATAAAGTTACAAATTCTATTAAAAATAAAAAACAAAGAAATGGGCAATAAAAAAGGCTGTAAAAGTTTCCGGTTTTTACCCTGTACCACAACAAGGGGAAACACTTTACAGCCCAAAATACAACAATATATATAAATCTGTCAGTCCATTATTTTTCTTAAAAATGTAGAACTGTCTTCATCTCCCGGTTTATTACTTTTCTTCCCTTCACCATAAGAATTATCAGAAAATAGATTTTTGCTATCAAAACCTGAAGACATTCTTTTAATTGTTGGAATATCGAGATCATTGACGTCATAAGTTGTATTGCTGTTATCCATCATAGATCTTGTAAAACCACCACCATGAGTCCCGGTTGCTTTCTGTTGTTTAGCTTCCGGTTTTTCAACATTTATTTTTCCGGTTGCTTTTTGTTCAAAACCCGTTGCAATTACAGTATAAGAGATATATTCATTAAGATCTTCTTTATTTACATATCCGAAAATAATATTGGCTTCTTCTCCTGCTGCTTCCTGAATAATTCTATTTCCTTCATCAATTTCCTGCATTGTAACTGAAGCAGAACCGGAAATATTAATCAATACATTTTTAGCACCTTTAATTGAGACACCTTCTAATAAAGGAGAAGAGATTGCTTTTTGAGCTGCTTCGGTTGAGCGATTTTCGCCGCTTGCAATTCCACACCCCATTAATGCATCACCACTTGCTTTCATTACCGAACGAACATCTGCAAAATCTACGTTTATTAATCCTTGAATTGTAATAATATCCGATATACCTCTAGTTGCTTCATAGAGTACTTCATTAGGTTTATCAAATGCCGATAAAGCAGAAACTGCGCTATCCATAATTCCAAGTATTCTTTCATTTGGGATTACAATTAAACTATCTACATACTGTTTTAATTCTGCAATTCCCTCTTCGGCGTTTTTCATTCTCTTTTTGCCTTCCCAACGGAATGGCTTAGTAACAATTCCAATTACTAATGCGCCAATACTTTTAGCAGCTGCTGCTACAATAGGAGCTGCACCTGTTCCTGTACCTCCACCCATTCCGGCAGTTATAAATACCATATCACTTCCTGCGAGTGCGTCTTCTAATTTTTCTCTATCTTCTTCAGCAGATTTTTTCCCTACCTGAGGATCTGCTCCTGCACCAAGTCCACGTGTAATATTAGACCCAAGTTGAATAATAGTGCCTGCACTATTCATTTCAAGCACCTGTGCATCTGTATTAATTGCGATATAATCAACGCCCGAAAGCCCGCGTTTAATCATACTTTCAATAGCATTACAGCCGCCGCCGCCCACTCCAACTACACGTAATGATGCACTCAATTTTCTACCTCCCGGATCTAATTGTATAAATCTGTTTCTTTTTGTGGATTCGTATAAGTCTGACATAAATCCTCCTTGTTGTGGTTTTTTTTATAGTCCTTCAAAAAATTCTATTACTTTTCTAAAAACCGATGGACCTTTTATTTGATTTTTAGATTTTATTTGTTTCACATTAATTTCATTTTTATCCAAAGCAGAGCCGGGAAGATTTTTTACTAAACCGGATACAGTAGCAAATTCCGGACTTTCAATCTCTCTTAATAATCCATCTCCGAATCCGGTAGGGACACCGATTCTTGTATGCATACCAAATACTTCTTCTGCTAATTCAGTGCATCCATTTAATAAGGAGCCACCGCCCGTTAATACTATTCCTGCTTTAATTTTATTTCTAAATCCGGATTGACGAATTTCATTATCAACTATTGAAAATAATTCTCTCATTCTAAGACTGATAATCTGTGTCAAAAGAGTAAGTGGGATTTTTACGTCCCCTCTTGCACCAACTCCCTTTATATATATATCTTCTTCTTTTATTATAGCCCCTTCATAAGCATAACCGTATTCTTTTTTAAGTTTCTCAGCTTCTGCTGTAACTATTCCTAAAGATTCCCTTATATCATTTGTTACTTTATTTCCCGCAATGCCTATTACCTTTGTGTGTTTTATACTTTTATTGTGGAAGATAGCTACATCAGTTGTACCGCCACCAATATCTATAAGTACAACACCAAGGTCTTTTTCGTTTTCATCCACTACGGACATTGAAGACGCTATCGGCTGAAGAATATATTCTCTTATAGAAAATCCAGCTCTTTCAACTGATTTTTTAATATTTTGCATTGCTGGTATTGATGCCAAAACAACATGATTTACTGCTTCGAGCTTAGAACCAGCCATTCCTATCGGGTCGTCTATACCACCTTGATTATCAACAAAAAATTCTTCCGGAATAATGTGTAATATCTGTTGGTCCGATGGTATTCTTATTGTCTTAACGTCATTATTTAAGCGCTCTAAATCATCAAGTGTAACTTCTTTTTCTAAATTGGAAATTGTTACATAATTTCTATGTCTAAGACTTTGAATATGTTCACCTGCTACACCTACATTAATTTCTTTAACCGGAATTCCTGCTCTATTTATAGCAATATCCATTGCAAGTTTTATAGATTCCGAGGTTTTAGAGATATTTGCCACCAAGCCTCTATTCATACCTTCAGATGGAGCTATACCAAATCCTAATATATTCACAGAGTTCTCTAATTGCTCTGCTATTACAGCACAAACTTTTGTTGTACCTAAGTCCAATCCTGCTATAATATTCCTCTTCATATCCTGTTCTCCGAACTTTTCACTGAATCCCTATTTATTCCTAAGTACATATAATTATTAAATCGTAAATCTACATAATTGATATTTTGGCTCTCGTCAGCGTTCATATAAGGATACAAAGCATTAAAATAGAGTGTCTTTTTAATTTCATTTCCTCTTCCAATTAAAACCGGATAAGCAGAATTCGATAAATAAAGCAAAATATCTTTCCCTTTCCTTAAATCAATTTCTGACAAATTCTGATATAAAGCCGGATTGACTAACTTTAATGTCGTAAGCATTTTTAGTCCAACTATCAGATCACTATTATTTTTATAAAATTTCATCATTCTAAATGCTTTAGTTGTCTTTGGGTCTTTAACCAATGGGAAATCGACATATTTTGTTCCTTCAAACATTGGTACCAACTCCACCTGCTCGGTTACAAGAAACTGCTTTGAATCATCTAATAGTATTGCATCGAATGGTTTCTCCGATAATGTTATTAATGCTTTATTAAAGTCATCAAGACGAACTTCGGCATTTTTTACATACGGATGTTTTTTTATCCTATCTTTTATTGTCTTCAAATCAAGATAACGGTATTCATTTCTATTTAATAAATGCGCATATCGTAAATAATTTTCTTTTGGCAGATATATATTTCCCTTTAATTCGATCAAATTAATTTGAGCTTTTTTTGCAGGGATCAGAAATATCGATAACCCGGCAACAACTGCAAAAAGCAGAACTAATAAAATCGAGCTTAATATGTATGGAAATCTTTTAGCCATTATTAATCATCTCAACAAATTTTTCGCCAAATCTCCAAATATCGCCGGCACCCATTGTAATTATAATATCACCCTCTTTATAGATACTTTTTAGTAAGTCCGGAACCTTAGTTTTATCCGGTTCATAGATTACATTTTTATGACCGAAACCTTTTGATGAGTTAACAATCATTTCTCCTGAAATACCTTCAATTGGTTTTTCACGAGCAGGGTAAACATCTGTACAAATAAAAATATCTGAATTTAGAAATGATCGTCCGAATTCTGCAAAAAAATCTCTTGTCCGGCTATATAGATGCGGTTGGAAAACTGCTATTAATCTCCTATCCCACCCTTTTCTAATTCCATCTAATGTTACATTAATTTCAGTCGGATGATGCGCATAGTCATCAATTACCATAATCTCTTTATCATATTTTTTCTCAAATCTTCTAAAAACTCCTGTGAATGATTCGAGAGCACTTTTAATTTTATCGAACTCAACTCCTAATTCTTTTGCAACGCAAACAGCAACTAAGGAATTTTTAATATTATGGAGTCCGGACATATTTAATTTAATTCTACCTAATTCTACGCCAAGATATTTAACTGTATATTCAGAATAACCTGCACAATACTTAATATTAATTGCTTGGATATCTGCCTGCGGAGACACACCATAAGTGAAAATCTTTTTATTGATACTTGGTATAATATCTTGCAGTGCCGGTTCATCAAGGCATAAAATTACGAATCCATAAAAAGGTACTTTATTTGCAAACTCTATAAATGCACCTTTGATATCATCCAAATCTTTATATGTATCAAGGTGTTCTTTTTCTAATGTAGTTAAAGCTGCAATTGTGGGAGTAAGCTTTAAAAATGTTCTATCAAATTCATCTGCTTCTACAACAATGTAATCACCTACACCAAGACGTGCATTCGATTCTCCAAGTCCCTTTAATATTCCACCAACTATAATCGTGGGGTCAATACCTGCTTCCGTTAAAACTGAACCAACCATAGATGTAGTGGTTGTTTTTCCGTGTGTACCTGCTATTGAAATTCCATACTTCATTCTCATACATTCTGCAAGCATTTCCGATCGTTTGATTACTGGTATTTTTCTTTCAATTGCCGACTTAACTTCGGGATTATCTAATTTTACAGCCGATGAATAAACTACTACATCTGCTTCGACTAAATTACTTTCAGAATGACCTTCATAAATTTTGATTCCTAATTTTTCCAATCTATCTGTTACAGATGATTTATTCAGATCAGAACCGGTGATTGTAAATCCCTGACTTAAAAGAATCTCTGCAATTCCGCTCATACCAATTCCACCGATACCTACAAAGTGGATATTTTTAATTGTCTTCATCATCATTTTTCTAATTCCCTATTACAATATTTCTGAAAGTTTAATTGCCTCTTTTGCAATTAAATTGGCGGCATCCGGTTTTGAAAATAATTTTATGTTTTTGCTTAGGATTTCTTTTCTATTGCTATTGTTTATTAACTCATTCACTTTTTCAATAAGAACACTGTTCAAATCTTTATCTTCAATTAATTCAGCACCATCTTTATCGACAATCGATTTAGCATTTATATATTGATGATTTTCGGCAACATTTGTTGAAGGGACAAAAATAACAGGAAGTCCAAGAAATGAAACTTCTGCAATAGTAGTGGCTCCGCTTCTTGCTAATATTAAATCTGCCGCAGAATATAGAATGCTCATATCATCTGCAAATGGAATTACTTTTACTTTTTCAGATTCTAAATGTTTGTATTCATCATAATATAATTTACCGCACTGCCATAAAATTTGAATATCGGATTCAATTAATTTTTGTAAGTTTTGAAACACGGCTTTATTAATGGAACGTGCACCAAGACTTCCACCAAGTATCAATAAAACTAATTTTGTAGAATCTAAATTATAATGTTCAATTGATTCTTTATGATTCTTTAATACCAAGTTTATTCTAATTGGATTCCCTGATAATTTAATTTTTTCTTTTTCTCTAAAATATTTTTTCGAATCCTCAAAGGCGATATGTATCTGTTCAGCTTTTTTTTCTAATAAACGGTTAGTAAAACCTGGATAACTATTTTGTTCTAATAGAATAATTTTTGCACCAATAAAATTAGCTGCCCAGATCGCAGGTCCGGAAACATAAGCTCCAGTACCAATTGCTACATGAGGTTGAAATTTTATATTTATCCAAAGTGATTGCAAAGTTCCTATTATAATTTTCAAAGGAAATAATAAATTCTCAACGGTTTTTTTTCTTTGGAACCCCGAAATCCAGATCGACTTAAATTCAAACCCATTAAATGGAACTGCAGTTGCTTCAATTTTATTTTTAGTACCAACAAATAATATTTGAGCATCAGGTTGTAATAATCTAATTTGCTGTGCTACTGCGATCGCAGGGAATATATGTCCACCGGTGCCTCCGCCCGCAAATAAAAAACGATATTTAGATTTTGTATTCAATATTGAGCCAATTTCATTTCATCAGTAGATGAAGCCTGTTTACCAATATTAATTAATATTCCAATCGAGATTGCGAACATCACAATCGAAGTACCTCCATAACTTATAAACGGCAAAGTGATTCCGGTTGTAGGAACACTGCCGGTAACTACCGCCGCATTTATAAATGCAGTAATTATAATATTAAAAGAAATACCAAATGCTAAAAGTTGACCAAATTTATCAGTAGTTCTTTTGGCGATATAAATACCACATAAGAAAAGAACTAAATACAAAAACAAAATAATTACCACACCAGCGAATCCAATCTGCTCGCCCAAGATCGAGAAAATAAAATCGCCATAAGATTCCGGAAGGAATAGATCACTTTGTCTGCTATGCCCAACTCCTCTCCCTAACCAACCGCCACTACCAAGAGCAACTTTTGCTTGATATACTTGAAGGTTTGGGTCTCCGCCCTCCAAAAAACTTTTAATAAATCCTATTAACCTATCCCGTGTGTGCTGAACAAACATCATAACAGTAACTAATGGAATAGCAATTGTTGCAATAGTTCCAAATACATGAGTTTTTTTTGCATTAGCAATAAATAATATTGCAAATGAAGTAAAGCCAATAATAATTGCAGAGCTAAAATTTGGTTGCAAGAAAATCAATGCAGTTATCGAAAAAACCCAAATAAGTGCTAAACCAAATCCATTTTTGAAATCTCTTATTTTTTCCCCTTTTCTTTCAATAAAATGCGCCAAATGAATTATTAAAAACAATTTGGCAATTTCCGATGGCTGTAACTGCATAAATCCAAGATTTATCCATCGTGCTGCACCTTTTACCGAAGGCATAAACGCAAATGTGAAAAATAATAATAGAGCAACTCCTATCAACATATACTTACTATATTTTTTAAGTTTCTGATAAGGAACCAGTATTGCAAAAAATGACATCGCCATAACTGACATAACAATTTTTACTAAATGAGATCTAAAAAGAAAATAGAGACTATCAAATTTTTCTGCGCTTATTGTACTACTAGCAGTAAAAACAATAATTCCTCCGAGAAGAATTAGAATACCTGTAATCAATATTATTGCTCTGATTGAAGTCTTAATCATTTTAATCCACTCACAGCTTTCTTAAATATTTCTCCACGATGCTCATAACTATTAAACATATCAAAACTCGCACAAGCCGGAGAAAGTAGAACAACAGAACCGGGAACTGCTTCGCTTCTCCCTTTTAATACGCATCCTTCTAAAGTATCTATCTTTTCAGTTTCCACTATAGTCGAAAAATATTTATAGACTTTATCTGCCGAGGAACCAATTGCATAAATTTTCTTAACTTTTTCAATAACTAAATCTTTTATCTGATCGTAATTATTCCCTTTATCTTTTCCACCAAGAATAAGATACAAAGGTTTTTCAAAACTGCGCAAAGCCACCCAAACAGAATCTACATTAGTTGCTTTAGAATCATTAACAAAATCCACCTCAGCGATTGTTCTTACAAATTCCAAGCGATGTTCCACACCGGCAAAAGTTCCAAGTGCCGGTTTTAGTATATCGTCCTTTATACCAATTATCTTTGCAATACAAATAACAGAAAGAGCATTCGAAATATTATGGTCACCTTTTATTAGCAGATCGTTCTTTTCGCAAATAATTTCGCCTTGTCCATTTTTCGAAAAAAACAACTCATTACCATTTAAGAAAGCACCATTTTGAAGTATCTTTTTAGTAGAGAATCCGGTGAAGTTTACTTTTCTATTTATCAGTTTATCGAATGTGTTTATTTCATCTTCATTAAATACATAATAATCGTTTTCGTTTTGGTTCTTTATTATTTTGTATTTAGCTTCTTTATAAAGTTCAAAACTATTTTTATATCGGTCCAAATG
>JBAYVI010000128.1:0-9083 GCA_041674625.1 Melioribacteraceae bacterium
ATTACAACTGCATCAAGATTTTTTTCTTTCTCTAACATCTTTCTGTAATCACGGTATTGAGTTGCTTTGGGATATGTCTTTCTTACTTCCATACCCATAGTATCATCAATATCACAAAGAGCAACAATATTTTGCGAACTAACTCCTTGAGCATCGGATGCTCCCTTACCTCCGATACCAACAACTGCAATATTAAGTAAATCACTTGGTATTTTTTTATTAGCTCCCCATAGATGACTTGGCAAGATTGTAAAAGCTGCTGCAGCCATTCCGGTTTGAGTTAAAAATGAACGCCTTGTAACTCCGAAGCCGTTTTCGGCTTTTTTGGTTTCATCATTTTCCATTTGAAGACTCGAATTTAGTTTTTAGAAAAAATCTATTCCTATAAAGATAAATTTATCTTAAATTTAACACCAGATAAAAATAAGAAATCTTAAATCATATTTACAGGAGCAATAATGAGTGTTAAAGTTCGCTTATCAATTATGATGTTTCTTCAGTATGCTGTGTGGGGTGCATGGTATGTTACCGTGGGTAATTATATGACTGCTATCGGGATGCAGTCTGAAATTTATTGGGCTTTTACCGTCAGCCCGATCGCTTCAATAATTTCTCCCTTCTTTTTAGGAATGGTTGCAGATCGTTATTTTTCAACTGAAAAAGTTTTAGGATTTCTTCATATTATTGGTGGGATTGCAATGTTTATTGCGCCTATGTTTGCAGAAGGACCTCTCGCTTCACCAACTTTATTTATAGTATTCTTATTGATTAATATGCTTTGTTACATGCCGACAGTTGGTTTAACTAATTCGCTTGCATTTAATCATCTCTCAAATCAGGAAAAAGAATTTCCGATTATTCGTGCTTTTGGAACTTTCGGATGGATAGCCGCCGGAGTTCTTGTAAGTAAAGTACTTGGCGCTGATCTTACTTCAATGCCATTAAAAATTGCCGGTGTACTTGGCATTCTGCTTGGTATATTTAGTTTTGTTCTTCCTCATACTCCACCTCCTGCACTCGGAGAAAAAGCTTCATTCCGTAAAATTATCGGAATCGATGCTTTTAATAAGATTAAAAGTAAACCATTTTATGTATTTATAATAAGTTCATTTTTGATTTGTATTCCGCTTTCAGTTTATTACGCTTATGCACCAGTATTTGTTAATTCCTCAGGAATTGAAAATCCGGGTTTTGTAATGTCATTCGGTCAGATGTCAGAATTTGTTTTCATACTTATAATGCCATTACTCTTCCCATTACTTGGAATTAAAAAAATGTTACTTACCGGAATGTTTGCATGGGTACTTCGTTATTTCTTATTTGCACTCGGCGCACCGGATCAAGTTGTATGGATGATTCTAGCCGGTGTTATTCTTCATGGCATCTGTTACGATTTCTTCTTCGTAGCCGGTTTTATTTATGTCGATAAGAAAGCTGTGAAGGAAATTCGTGCTCAAGCACAAGGATTTGTCGTTCTTGCTACTTATGGATTCGGTATGTTAATCGGCGCACAGTTAGCCGGATTCTTATTTAATGGAATGGTCGATGCTAATTCGACAGATGTATTTAAGCAATGGCAAAATTTCTGGTATATTCCTGCTGTTTTAGCAGCAATAGTTATGGTTTTCTTTGCTATTATGTTTAAAGATAAAGAAGTTGAAAAATTAGAAGAGGTTAAATAATGGGAAAAAGATTAGGTGTTGGAATTATTGGAGCGGGATTTAATGCAAAGTTTCATATCCGTTCATGGGTTTCCGTTCGCGATGCCGATATATGCGGAATATTTGATAAAAATAATGACCGCGCAGTAGAAGCTGCTGAATTGGCGAAAAATCTCAAAGTAGGCGAACCAAAAATTTTCAATTCAATTACCGAAATGGTTGCAGATGAAAGTATAGATGCAATTTGGATCTGTTCTCCAAACTTTGCCCGAATAGAAACAATGGAAGAGATAGCTTCAGCTATCGAATCCGGTAAGGGTAAATTAACAGGAGTCTGTTGTGAAAAACCTTTAGGAAGAAATGTAGCCGAAGCGAAAAAGATGGTTGAATTAGTTAAACGAGTTGGGCTGCTTGATGGCTATTTAGAGAATCAACTTTTTGAGCCGACAGTTCAAAGAGGAAAAGATATAATTTGGAGCCGCGGTGCATTAATTACAGGAAGACCATATCTTGCAAGAGCCGCCGAAGAACATGGGGGTCCACACAGCCCTTGGTTTTGGGAAGGGACTTTGCAGGGCGGCGGAGTAATGAATGATATGATGTGTCATTCAGTGGAAGTAGCTCGCCATCTATTAACTGAACCGGGTAAACCAAGAAATTCTCTTACTCCAATTAAAGTTACTGCACATGCAGAAAACTTAAAATGGCAAAGACCTCATTATGCAGATATTCTTAAATCTAATTCCGAAGGTAAGTTAGATTATATTAATCGCCCGGCAGAAGACTATGCCCGCGCAGTTGTAGAATATAAAGATGAAAAAGGGGAAAAAATAATTGTCGAAGTTACAACTTCGTGGTGCTATGTTGGTGCGGGTCTTCGATTAAGTGTTGAGCTACTCGGTCCAGAATATTCTATGGGAATAAATACGCTGGATACTGATCTAAAAGTATTTTTCAGTCGAGAAGTAAAAGGTAATTCAGGTGAAGATTTAGTCGAAAAACAAAATGCAGAAGTCGGTCTGATGCCTGTTGTAGGCAATGAAGAGAACACTTACGGTTATGATTTAGAAAATCGTCACATGGTTCAGTCGTTTCTTAATGGAAATCGTCCTGAAGAAAATTTCGAAGATGGTTTAAACGTAACCGAGCTTCTTATGACTGCATATATGAGTGCAGAAGAAGAAAGGACAATTGCATTTCCTCCGCCTAATTTAGATTCGTTTGTTCCTAAGGTGGCTAAAGGCATTTGGAATAATAAAAACAAATAATATTAAATAAATTGTGAGGTAGTCATGAACAAAATAAAAATAATCTTATTACCGATATTTATGATTATGCTTTTAGTAAATATTAAACCGATTTCAGGACAAGATATGGATACATATAAAGATGTAAAAATTCGTGAATTTAAAGTTGCCGTTCAATGCTGGACATTCAGAAAATTTACATTCTTAGAAACCTTAGACAAAGTAGAAGCTCTCGGAGTAAAATTTATTGAAGCATATCCGGGACAGAAATTTGGCGGTGCCGATCCTAATGCAACATTTAATTATGATATGAGTGAAGAAAATATTGAGATAGCAAAAGCTGCACTTAAGAAACACAATATCAAAATTGTTAGCTTTGGTGTAGTTGGATTTGAAAATACAGTTGAAGCAACTAAAAAGGTTTTTGAATTTGCAAAAAAAATGGGTATTGAAACAGTAGTAACTGAACCTAAAGATGATGATTTATCCATAATTGACAAAATGGTTAAAGAATATCGTATTAAAGTAGCAATTCATAATCATCCAACACCATCAAAATATGCAAGACCCGAAACTGTACTAAAAGTTATCACCGGTTATGACGAAAGAATTGGTAGCTGCGGCGATACAGGACATTGGTTAAGAACAGGCGTCAATCCGATTGAAGCCCTCAAATTATTATCCGGAAGAATGATTGAACTTCACCTTAAAGATTTAGATGTTGCCGGTAAGAAAGAAGCACAGGATGTTCCGTTCGGTTCAGGTGTAGCAAATATTCATGATATACTTGCTGAATTGACTCAACAAAATTTTCGAGGTTACCTTGTAATTGAACATGAAAGAGATTCTGAAGCTGAGAATCCTTCTCCTTCAATTATGAAAGGTTTGGAATATATTTATAGCATTATGTATTACAAAGGTTATGATGAGATACTTGGATGCGATTGGAATAATTACAATAAGCAGGGGTGGAATCATTATGGTCCTGGTTATTTTGAATTAGATGAAAAATCCGGTGTACTTACTTCAAGTGGTGGAATGGGACTTTTTTGGTACAGTGCAAAAAAATATTCTAATTTCGTTCTTGAAGTAGATTATAAGTGTCTCGCCCCCAATACCAATTCAGGTGTATTTATTCGTGTTCCTGATTTTGTTACAAGTAATGATTATATCTACCATTCTTTTGAGATTCAAATTGATGATGCATCTACTGATATTCATCGTACTGCTTCTATATATGATTCGGAGGCTCCTAAGGAAGATACTTTTAATCCAACAGGTCAATGGAATCACTACAAAATTTCCTTCATCGGTGATGTAATTAAAGTGGAACTAAACGGTAAGTTAGTGAATGATTGGAAAGCTGAGCCAAGAGGTAAAATTAAAGATTTTGCTAAAGAAGGATACATAGGATTGCAAAATCACGATAGCAATGCAAAAGTTTGTTTCAAAAATGTTTTCATAAAAGAAGTAAAATAAAATTTTCTCGGATTATTTAACAGATTTATAAGGGCTGCTCTGAGCAGCCCTTTTTTTTGCTATATTGAATGTATAACATCGCTCGAAATTTGCTTCGATAAGCATTCTGCAGCTATTTTTCTTTCTTGTAGAACTTGAATGAAAGATTCAAGATGAATCCAATTAATATAAATACACCTATTGCAAAGATTGTATCTCCAAATGCACGTGTCCATCTCAAATTATTCATAAGAGGTGTCTGTAAAAATTCAGCACTTCTTGCGTACCAATAACCATATTTAACTGAAGCCCATGTCTGCATCAATCCCACTGGTAGTAAACTGAACATTACCATCGCGAATAAACCAAAATTAATTGACCAGAATGAATATTTCATCGTCTTTTCAGACCATTCAATTTCAGGTTTGATTGAACGAAGTGTAAATAACATCAACCCTATACCAAGCATACCATAAACACCGAACAATGCAGCATGTCCATGAACAGGAGTGGTATTTAATCCCTGCATATAATAAAGTGCAATCGGTGGATTAATCATAAACCCAAATAATCCGGCACCAAGCATATTCCAAAATGCTACTGCAACGAAATAATAAATTGGCCATTTATATTTTTGAACCCAATCTTTCGATTTCGAGATTCGTATATTTTCCCATGCTTCATATCCGACAAATATCAATGGTACTACTTCAAGCGCACTAAATACAGAGCCAAAAGCCAATGCAATCATCGGTGTTCCGCTAAAATAAAGATGATGAAGTGTTCCAATTATTCCGCCTGAAAGAAATATCGTGGATGCCATTACTGTTGCTTGAGCACTCATTTTTATATCAATTAGTTTTAGTCGTGCAAATAAGAAAGCTATTACGACAGTGGCGAATACTTCAAAGAATCCTTCTACCCATAAATGAACTACCCACCATCTCCAAAATTCTGCAATCGCTAAGTTCGTATGCTTGCCATACATTAAAGCGGCTGACCAAAATAATGCAATCGCTACCGAAGATATTAAAAATAATGTGAGGATTTGTCTTTGATCTGGATTGTTTTTTAATGCCGGCTTTATTGCTCTTACCATTAATACTAGCCAAAGCAGTAATCCTATAAAAAGTGCTAATTGGAAAAATCTTCCCAAATCAATATATTCATAACCGCTATGTCCAAACCAGAACCAATAATCATCATGCATCACATTCATTACAGATAACCATTCGCCAGCCATAGAACCAAGTACTACAACCAACAAAGCACCAAATAATATATTCACTCCGAGACGCTGATATTTAGGTTCTACTCCACTCACTGCCGGTCCGATATAAAGCCCTGCGGCAAGCCATGCCGTGGCTATCCAAAATATTCCTAATTGTGTATGCCAAGTACGTGTGATCACATACGGAAGAATTTCTGCGAGCGGTATTCCATAAAATGCACTTCCTTCAACTCCGTAATGAGCAGATATTACGCCCATTACTATTTGGAGAAAAATAAGTAGCGATACCACCCAGAAATATTTAATTACTGCTCTTTGAGATGAGGTTAGTACACTTCCTAGAAGCGGATCATTAAGAGGTGTATCTCCATAAGGAGTTTCTCTTTCACGAGAGCCATACCACCAAACCATTCCACCGATACCTGCAAGAAGAACAATTATACTTACCCCGGTCCAAACAACTGCTTCGCCCGTTGGTTCGTTATTAATTAATTTTTCATGTGGCCAGTTATTGGTATATGTTATTTCATCATTAGGTCTATTTGTAGAAGCCGCCCATGATGACCAAAAAAAGAATGCACTTAACTGTCTCAACTTTTCGCAATCGGTAAGTGAATTTTTTCTTATTGCATATTCATCTTTTCCATTGCTGAATACTTCAGTGTAATGTTGAATATTTTCTTCAATTGCTTTTTCTCTAACATTATCTAAAGTAATCACGCCTGTTGAAGAATTATAAGTATTTGTTCGGAAGGAATTTGTAAGACGAGCTTGTAGTGATGCTTTTCTCTCATCTGATAGTTTTTCATAAGTTAGACTATCCTCTTCCATTGACCATAAATTCAGTACTAAGATTGCTTCACGATGCAGCCAGTCTGCAGTCCAATCAGGTGCTACATAACTACCATGACCCCATACAGAGCCGGTTTCCATACCTCCCATTGCCTGCCAGATATTTTGTCCCTTTTCAATATCTTCTTTTGTAAAAATTACAATTCCATCTTTAGTAACTACTTTTTCCGGTATAGGGGGTGCTTCTTGATATATTTTCACACCAATCCATCCCAATACAGAAAAGGAGATAATTATAACTAAAGAAAATGCAATCCAATATTTTTTCACATACACCTCATTTATTATTTGAATTTATTTTAGATTCAGTAATTCGTTTTCTAATTCAATTGCTTTTGGAAAAAGGATATTATTTTCAAGATGTATATGCTTAAATAAATCTTTTTCAAATTCCTCAAGCTCTTTATATGTAACAGTATATGTCGCACAGGCATCTTCAGGAAGTTTATAACCACCGGAAGAATTCCGGATTTTTTCCATTTCATTTCCTGCTGATTGATGTTCTTGTTCCATTTTCTTTATAGGGTTTTGTACTGTTCCATATCCGCTTGATTTAGGAGTCTCATTATATTTTTTTGAATCCACTAAATATTTAATTAATGGAAAAAGAATTTTTTCTTCTTTATCCATATGAGAAAGCATTTCTGCTGATAGAATCCCAAACTCATCTCTAATACTGCTTACTTCCGGATGATTTTTGCCATGTGCATTTACAACTTTATCCAAGTGGGCTTCTATTACAGGAATTGCTTCTTTTACAAATTTGTGGTGAGTGTTAACTATATATTGAGAAAGTAATACTAAATCCATTGCTGAAAATATTTCGTCATTATTTATATTTTCTCCAAGTATTTTTTCTAGTTCGGAGATAAATGATTCCACATCAATTTTCTTTTCAGATAGCGAGTCTTTTAATGGTCTATTACCATTACAGCAATAATCGATTCCATATTTTTCGAATAATTTGGCTGTTTTAAAATTCTCCACAACAAATTCCTTTACTTTCCTTTCTTCCAGGTTTTTATTACTACGATTTGAAATCTCTTCTTTATACATATTTATTTCCTTTATTTTATTTAATCACACTTAATGTCTTGTTATACAACAAACTAAATTATTTTTGATAAAAACACAACGGCATAATCAGATTATTTATTCTGATTCTAAATTAACAATATTCAGACATAGTGTCAAATTATTTCTTCACCTTAAATTTAATGCGGATTTAATGGTATATATGCGGGAGAAAATTTATTTTTACTTATGTAATATTATAAGAATGGAGAATATTAGTGGAATTACGAAAATCGCTTGGGATATCTAATGATGGTATGAATGAATCAATAAAATTTAAAAAATTGATTGAATACATAAACCTAAAATTGTCTGCCTTAGGAAAACCAATTTTTGAAGACCATAAAGAAAAATATACATTAGGACTTACTTATGATCTAATTCAAAACTTAAGAGAGAAAAATAGAATACTTTCAAATTACTTATGCCCGGCAGATCAAAGGATTCAAAATTTTTTAGATTCATATCTAAGTGAATTTAAGGACAAGGTAAATATCCGAATTCCCAGTAATTCGTTTATATTGGATAGTCATGGTATAGCAAGAGTACTCTCTCTACCACCTGATAAATCGGAATTTGTCTCTGATATTGTAAGATCATATAGAGTAAAACAAGGCATTCTACATAATCCCAAAAGTGATAGGCGAACAACAAAAGGAGTATTCCATATTGCAGAGGGTGGTCTTCCTATCCCTGATGATAAAAAAGCTGTCCCTAAAAAGATATTTGCAAATTTATTAATGGCGGCTTTTAATCCACCAAATGAATTGCTTCAAATACCATTTACTTCTTCTCAAGAGAATAAAGCAGAGCTTTTTGTTTCTCTTTTACTTAAACCAACTGTTAGCCCCGAAGTACCCGGTTTCTGTAAATCAAAAAAAATGGAAATTCGTTTCTTCGCTCCAGGAAATCTTATTAGTAATCTCGATTTCGTTGAATCCATTTTTGGTAACGCGGGAGATCCATTTCTTTATTGGAACGATTCAGCTATTGATATCGAACAATGGAGCGGACATACAGGTTTTATTATACTCGCCCCGCATTTAACAAAATTCACTAAAAAAGAACTTGGACTTCCAAAATTAGATTCTGCAACCGCGAGACAGGTAAGGGATGGAATGTGCTGGGAAAATGAAGACGAACTCTATAACGGAGGAGATGCTTTTAAGATAACCGCACGCACAGAGGATGGTGTAATAGTTACAATTATTGCAGATAATTATTTTGGCTATTCAAAAAAGGAAGTGAAAACCCAAATAAGTTACGCAGCAAATTTATTAGGAAATGCGGAAGAAGAGCATGCCGGTGGAGCAATTGCTTTTCCAAGTTATAATTTAGGCGATTTCTTCCATGATGATAATCAAATTCAACAGGATAATCATACATTCGAAAATTTGACGAAATCATATACTTCTTTTATGGATTTTAAAGATGATGGCTATGCAATTGATAAAATTTATAATGATATTATTTATGTACCCGAAGATTCTACCTTTAGTCTAGCAGAACAAAGCATTACATGGGTTTGGAAGGGAGAAAACAAAAAAATTCAGTTAAGTC
>JBAYVI010000129.1:0-9046 GCA_041674625.1 Melioribacteraceae bacterium
ATCAAGGCTAAACAAATTGAAGAAACATACGATAATACAATTAGGAAGTTTGGCTTGGAAATTAGTAGATTAGAGAAGCAAATTTCAAGTTTAAATGGTCAAAAGAAAATTGTAAATTATATCAGGTGAATCGTGGAAATCAAAGGAATATCAAACTCGAACTACTTTGTTAAACCGAATCCGGTGAATAAATCGGATATCTCTTCTGCATCGGAATCGAAAGACAAAATAGAAATCTCTACAGCAGCAAAAGATATTGCAAAATCAGATCTTGGGTCTGCTCGGTTGGAAGAAATCAAAACTAAAATGCAAAACAAATTCTATGATAGTCTCGAAGTTTTGGATAAGGTTGCTTCAAAAGTTCTAATTGATATCAAAAAATAGTCTTTATTAACTTGTTTTATAAATTAAAAGCAGACGGTTTATTTTGTCTGCTTTTTTTGTTCCGGTTTTAATATCTGCTTTACTAAGTCTAAAATCTCATCTTTATTAAATGGTTTTACTAATATATCCGTTAATCCGAAGGCAATAAATTTTTCTCTATCTGCACTGCTTGCATATCCGGTTACAGCAATAATTGGGATATTTTCGTAGCCTCTAATCTGTCTTATTTGGCGAGTTGCTTCAATTCCATCTATTCCGGCACCAAGATTAATGTCCATTAGAATCAGAGAATAAAGTTTTTCATTGACTATGTTGATAGCACTCCTGCCATCTGAGACGCAATCAACCAAAGCTAAATCTTTTAGGAATAATTTAGTTACTTCTTGATTAAGCTTATTGTCTTCAACAAAAAGGATAAGAGGTTTTCCCCCGGATGGCACAAAGACTTTTTTCCTAATATCATTGATCGTGGTATTCCATTTATCTTTTTCTTCTTGTTTAGAGGGTCTGGCAATCCTCATTGCAGGAAGAAGGATTGTAAATGTAGACCCTAAATTTACTTTACTTACTACTGAAATAGTTCCCTTCATCACTTCAATCATTTTTTTTGCAATAGTAAGCCCAAGACCTGACCCTTCATAATTACGACTCATTCCTTCGCTTGCCTGCCTAAATTCCTCAAATATAAGGCCGAAATTCTCCGGTGCAATTCCAATTCCTGTATCTTCAATAGAAATTTTAGCCCAAAGCTTTGAATCTAGGTCAACACTTTCTATGATCACTTTAATGTACCCGGAATTCGTATATTTAAATGAATTTTCAATAATATTGGTAAGGACTTGTTCAAAGAATCTTTCATAAACCAAAAGTGCTAAATCTCTGTTTTTAATTTCATAGCTAAAAGGAAGATTTCTTTCTTCGGAAGTTTTATTAAATTTTTTAAGAAATGGAATAAGAAAATCATCAATGGAGTATTCAGAAAGTTTAAAGAAAGTCCTATCAGATTCAAGCTCGGAAAGGTCAAGTATAGAGTTCAATGTAGTCATCAATCTTTTCCCGGAAGCTTTTACTCTCTCTAACATCTGTTCATGACCCTCATCTTCAATCTCTTCGATAAGGAGTTCGGTCATTCCAAGGATTCCCATTAAAGGAGTTCTAAATTCATGGTTCATATTAGAGAGGATGGAACTTTTAAGACGATTAGATTCTTCTGCCTTTTCTAAAGCATGTTTTAGCTCCATCTCCATTTTTTTCTTTTCATTAATATCTTCGCTAACTTTAAGGAAGTTAGTAATTCTTCCGGTTTCGTCCATGATAGGAGAAATAGAGGCAGATTCCCAATAAAGTTCACCATTTTTTCTTTTATTGAGTAATTCTCCCTTCCATTCATATCCTGCGGTTATTGTTTGCCATAGATCGTCATAAACTGCTCTTTCTGTTTTTCCGGATTTTAATATTCCTGGTGTTACTCCAATGGCTTCATTACTCTTATAACCGGTAATGGTTTCAAAAATTGGATTAACGTATTCAATTAAACCATGAGTGTCTGTGATTACGTTAATTACTTTACTCTGTTCAACTGCGGTAGATAATTTTCTTAAACGGTCTTCAATATTTCTTTTTTCTACTATATTATCCCATTCGCGTAATGTTCTTTCTGCAATATGTGCCATATCGAAAAATATATCAGGTGATTTAACTATATAATCTAAAACGCCCAATTTCATAGCTTCTACTGCAAACGTTTCATATCCATAACTTGTCATTAGGATTATTGGAATTTTGAGGTTATTGTGAGAATCCTTAATAATTAAATCAGTTCCATTACCATCAGGTAGTTTCCAATCGGATATTATAAGATTCGGCTTAAATTCAGAGATTGCTACGAGAGCTTCTTCGAGATTTACAGCTCTTCTTAATAGAAATTCATCTTTTCTTTTTTCAAAACCTCTTTCAATAAGTTCAAAATGAGCTAATTCATCTTCAACTACGAGAATCTTATTTGCTGATTGCATAATACCACCATTAAATGAGAACTAAGGATTTGGATTTTTATTACATAAAAGCCAATAGTATCCTAAATCATCGAGCAGCCTATTAAACTTAGAGAAATCGATCGGTTTTACTAAATAGCTATTAACGTAATTAGAATAAGAACTTTCAATATCATTTGGAGAATCTGAAGATGTAAGAATAACGACAGGAATTTTCATTAATTCCGGTGTAGTTTTAATTTTTTTCAGTACAGCAAGTCCATCTATTTTAGGAAGCCTTAAATCGAGCAATATTAAATGAGGAGCATTATGAGAAAGCAAATAATCAATTGCTTTCTCACCATCATTAACGTGAATTAATTCATTGGCGATCCTATTTTTTTCTAGACCACGTTTTACTAATTCTGCATGGTCTTCATTATCTTCAACAAGTAGAATAGTTGGTGCATAAATTTTCATGAAATGCCTCGTAGGCTATTAATAGTAAAATAAAATATAGAGCCTTTATCTAGACCATCAGACTCAGCCCAAATTCTACCTCCATGTAATTCAATAATCCTTTTTACCAAAGCTAAACCAATACCAGTACCTTCGCTTAATGGGTTCAGTTTTTCAAATAATCCGAATATCTTATCTAAATATTCTGCTTTAATTCCGACTCCATTATCCTTTACAAAATAAACAATTTCATCATCTTTTGAAATAGATCCAATTTCAATTTTTAATTTATTTATTTTGCTCCTATATTTTATTGCGTTCTCAACAAGGTTTTGAACTACTTCTCTAATCCTAGTTTTATCTGCAAAAATTGTTGGCAAGTTGGACTCAATAAAAACATGCTCATTTAGAGAAACAAAATTTCCTTGTAAAAGTTCAATTACATCAGCAGCGATTGACGTAATTGAAAACTCTACTGATGGATGGATCAGTCTTCCAATACGGGATAGTTGTAAAAGATCTTCTAATAAGTTCTGCATTTTGTCTGCTGCATTAGAAATTCTTGTAATATCAGATTCGAGACGTTCGATGTTTCCGGATTTGGCGTCTTCCTTTAACATTCCGAGGAATCCTTTAATTGTAATTACAGGACTTTTGAGATCGTGGGAAACCGTATAAGTAAAACGTTCAAGTTCGGCATTTTTATTTTCTAATTCATTTACATAATTTTCAATTGTTTTACGAGATTGGACTTGATCTGAAATATCCCTTGTTAGACTTGCAATTTTATACCCCTTATTTGTTTTTATAGGGAAAATTATTTGTTGCCCATTGAAAACATTTCCCCCTCCTCGATCAATTCTAAAATCAATTGGTTTAAAGAGACTTGGGAAAGGTTCACCCGCATTAATTTTAGAAACGGCTGCACGTATTTTTTCTCTTGCTATATCAACAGCCTGAATTTTTGGAGCCATTTTTAAAAATACATCTTCAAATCTTTGTCCAACTGCTTCTTCTCTTTTGATACCCGAAAATGTTGACATCGCATTGTTCCATTCGTTGATAAAACCAAACTCATCAATGAGAGCAAAACCTTCTGAAGCTTGTTCTATAATAGTGCGGAATTTTTCTTCACTTTCTTCTAATTCTTTAACAATTGATAGGCGTTCGATTTCTGATGATACTCGTGCAGCAAAGAGTGTCATCAAGTATTTAACTGCCGAAATATCTTTCATTGGTTTATCATCTATTCCTACCATTAAACCAATTGGCTGCCCATTAGAGGAATTGATTGGAATACCAATATAACTTTCTGCATTCATTGTTTTTAAGTCTAAATCATTTGGGAAAAGTTCTTGGATTTTCTCAGGATAAATTTTAATGGTGTTTCCAAATACGGTCTCGCAAGGAGAGTCCTTCATTTTATAACTAATATTATTAATTATTTCATGATTTACTGATATAGCCAAAGTTTTTAAAATGCCCGGCATGTCCTTGGGTTCTTCAGCAATTAATACGTATTTAAATTTTAGTAAAGTAGATAATTCAACAACAAGTGAATTAAAAAATTCTTGACCTACTGTTGTTGTCCCTTCAATTAATGTTTTAACAGCATTATCTAATAAAGCTTTTTCAGTAACATCTCTTGCATTAATAAGAATACCATTAATGTCTTTGTGGGATAAAAGATTTATACCGATACTTTCAAAAATTCTCCAACCATTATGTTTAGTTTTATTTTTATATTGTCCGGTAGCCCTGGCTCCATCTTTAAGCATAGTAGAACCAACTAAAGCCATTGCCCTTTCCTTGTCATCTGGATGCACATAATCAAATGCAAATTTGCCAAGCAATTCTATATCATCATATCCGAATAAAGTTTTATGAGAAGGGGAGAGATACTTAAAATTTCCTTCAGCAGATAAAACAAAAAAACTATCAGACATATTAGTAATCATTGTTCTAAAAGTTTCTTCACTTCTAATAATTTTTTCTTCATATTCTTTTTGAAGTGTAACATCTTTCATACTTCCAAGGAGACGAACCGTTTTCCCCGATTCATCTGTCATTAAAAAGCAATTGTCCTCAATAACAATGTAGTTTCCATTTTTATGTTTAATTCGATAAAGAACTTGAAAATTTTCTCCTTTTTGAATAGCTAATTGTTCATTAAAAAGAATATTATATTTATCATCAGGATGTAAAAGAGAATTAAATTCTTCAACAGACATTTTTTGATATTCATGAGGATCATAACCAAGTAAATTTTTTATAGCACCGGTTCTAATTATCTCTCCTGTAATTAAATTCCTGTCATAAACAATAGTCCCTGTTTGCTCAGAAATTATCCTAAACCTTTCTTCGTTTTCCTTTGTTCTTTTATTAATTAGGAATTGATCAGTAATATCTCTTTGAGCACCCCATAAACCTACTAAATGGTTATTTTCAAAAACGCCGATTGAATTATTAGAAAAATAATGAATATTTCCTGTTGAATCTTTCTCAACAGTAATTTTATTATCAAGTCGGTAATTAGAGCTGGGCCAGTCTTTCAAACTCTGAATCATTTCTTCGATGTCGCCAATCCAAAAATCTTTAAGAGACTTACCTATAAGTTCACTTGGATCTTTTAACCCATACATTTCAGCTAATGCTTGATTTGCTTCAGTTATTACTCCATTTTCAATATATTGTCTTGCTTGCTCATATATCGAAAGTGCAAGATCTATGGGAGGATTAAGAGACATATAAGAAACACCTTCAGAAGTCTGTTCCAAAAAAATATGGAGATTTTTTTTACTTTTTTCTAATTCACTAGTAAGAATGTCCTTGTTTTGAAAAGAAATTTTAGAAAGTTTATTCTTTGAGAGCTTAAGAGAACGTGCAATGCGCTTATTCTCCTTTTTAAGTATCTCAATTTCTTCTAATAAATCTTTTTTAAGTTTCGTTGAATTATTCATATTATACCAAAATCAATTATAAATTGTAAAAACAAATTCAGAACCTTTACCTGGCTGACTATAAAAGGAAATATTCCCATTATGTTTAATTATTATATCATGGCATAATAAAAGCCCTAAGCCAGTTCCCATTTCATTCTTAGTCCCCGGAGTTGAAAAAGTTGAATCTAATTTAAAGATTCTCTCTTTGTATTTAGATTCAATTCCCACGCCTGAATCTTTTACTTTAACAGTTAATTTATTCCCAATTAATTCGGATGCAATCATTACAACACCACCAGTGAATGAGAATTTAATCGCATTTGAAAGCAAATTTCTAAGTACGATAGATATCAAATAACAGTCAAATTCAAAAAAAGTGTCAGGTTTCGAGTGATTTATTATCGATATATTTTTATTATTAGCTGATTGCAAGAAAAATTGAATAGAATCCGAAATAACTTGAGAAATATCGTCTCTTTTTGGCTCAAATGGAATAGTCCCTCTTTGCAGTCTTCCCCATTGAAGTAGATCCTCTAATAAGAGATGTTGTGTATTTAAACCCCTCCATAATTCATCTACATACCCTTTTACTTCTTTTTTTGTAAATGATTCAAACTCTGAACTTAATAAATTAGATATACCAAGTAACCCTTGAAACGGACTTTTAAGATCATGAGCTACAACAGATAAAAAAATATCTTTGGTTGCATTTAATTCCTGTAATTTTTTTTCTGATTTTACTAATTCAATTTGAGATTGATTTTGGTACTCAAAAAACTCTAATCCTGCTTTTTTAAGTCTTTCAATTGAATTGCGCAGGTCGTTTGTAAGGAAGTAAACCCCTATCGATGTCATTAAGAGTATTATATTGGCATTAGTAACCGTAGCAAAAGTTATTTTACTAGGGAAATTAGAAGCTATTATACCATAAATTTCCATTACTGTATAAGAAGTAAAAGAAGAAACTAATATTATACTAAAGGTAATATACTGTTTCTTTTCAAAGATTATCCCGGTAAAAATCAGCAAACCCGGAAAAATTAAAATAGAAACGTCCCTAATCCCATATTTCCCAACATAGAAAAGAGTAAAAGTAAAGAGAAGAATACTGTAAACAAGAATATTTGCCGCTAGAGAAGTGCGCTCCGCCTTATTCAATTTATAAACAATAAAAAGAACAAAAATTTCAATTAAAAAAGAGAATGATACATAGTAATTGAAATAAACAAAGGTACTATTATAAAAAGGGATAATTAAAGCAATAGCCAAAATTATCGTAATAACTTTTACATAGTTTGAAGTTCTGACCTGAAAATTAATCTTATCAAATGAATTTAAAAATTCGTTTGTTTTTAACTTAATCAACGCTAAGTATCTCCATAGGGTATTAAGGCAAAAGGAACAAAAATCGTGCTAATATAAATAGACACCAAATGTACTTCATATAATTGAAAATTGATATACTAATACAACAATAGGATATTATTACTCAATTGTCCAATATCCTTCACTCTCGAATGAGCTATTTTGAAAGAAAAACAAGCATTTAGATTTTTTTACGAATTATTATAAACAAATTACAAAATGAATCGATAATTAAAAAGAAAGCTATCTTTATAATATATGAGGTAAAGGAATGAGTAATAATCAATCAAATAAAAAAGATTCTACGGAATTACTTCAATTAGTCAGTTTTATGATTGGCGATGAAGAATTTGGAGTAGATATTCTTTTAGTCCAGGAAATTATTCGAATGCTTCAGGTAACGAAAGTTCCAAATTCACCGGACTTCGTTGATGGAGTAATTAATCTTCGAGGTAGGATTATTCCTGTAATTGATTTTAGAAGTAAACTTGGTATTCAAAGAAAGGTTCATGATAAGGATACCAGAATAGTAGTTGTAGAAGTTTCAGGTAAAACAGTGGGGTTTATTGTAGATGCAGTAACTGAAGTATTAAGAATACCTGCTGATATAACTGAAGCACCGCCTGAATTAGTAACAGGTATTAATTCAGAATTTATTAAAGCAGTCGGAAAATTGGAAGATAGATTACTAATTCTCATTGATATTGAGAAAATATTAACTGCTACCGAAAAAGCCGAATTAGCAGAAGTCAATTAATTATCAATTCGATAGGACAAAAGCCGAGGTTTGCTCCTATCTAAATATTAAGGAAATAAATCTATGAAGTGGTTTATGAATTTAAAGATCCGCTATAAGCTGATCTTAGCATTTTCTATTATAGTATTTGCAACAGTTTTTATTGGTTATAGAGCGATTCAATCAATGAATACTACAATGGAGGCATTGGATGATGTAACTAAAAATCAAATGCCATTAATTGAGAGTTTTGGAAATATAGAATCAAGTATGAATAAAATATTAACAGGCGAAAGAGGATTATTAATTCCTCAAATGACTGGAAGCAAGAGAACTGCTCAATATGAATATATTGATAAAGGTATTGCTGCTGGAGAAGAATCATTCCAAATAATTAATAAAATTGATTTAAATGAAAATGAAAAAGCTATTTATGATGAATTAAAAAGTACATATAATTCATTTATAAATGAGCATAATGTCTTTATTTCATTATGTAGAGAAAAGGATAATTCATTAGAAAATGAAGAATTATCTAATAGAATATTTGAACAATCTTTTCAAGTTCGTGAAAAATTCTTAGCAATTGTTCCTGTTGTAGCTAATGGAATAAAAACATTCAAAGAAACTTCACTAAAACAAAATTTAGCGGCAGATGAAGAATTAAATTCAGCAAATTTTATATTAATTCTACTTACAATAATGAGTGGATTAGCTGCAATTGGTTTAGGGTTTTTAATTTCAATTACAACCGGAACTCCTTTAGATGCACTTTCCCAAAAGGCAAATAAAATTGCAGCCGGGAACTATGGTGAAGTGATCGAACGACTCAATCGAACAGATGAAATTGGTTTATTAAATAAATCATTCAGAGAAATGGTAGAGAATATTAAAAAAGCCTTCGATGAAGTTGAAGAAAAAAGTAAAGCGGCACAGGAAGCAACTCAAATCAGTGAAATCGCTAAAAAAGAAATAGAAGAATCTCAAGTTTATCTATCAAAAAACGTAGATAGAATGCTTGAAGTTATCAATCGATTCTCTGAAGGAGATCTGACGGTCAAATTAGACATAGAAAAAGATGATGATGTTGGAAAACTATTTTCTGGTTTTAATAAAGCAATAAAGAATGTCGGGACTTTACTATTAAATGTTTCAGAAGCAGTTCAAGCAACAGCAAGTTCGGCAGC
>JBAYVI010000130.1:0-8958 GCA_041674625.1 Melioribacteraceae bacterium
AAATCCAAATAGTGCTATTGCAGAAATTGCTTCAATTGCCCCATTCGCTTCTATAATTGTAATGCCTGCAAAATTAGCAATGGTTGATGTTCCTCTATGGCAATTACTAGGTTCTTTAGTAATAAATATTGCAACAATATTTGCAATTTTCCCGATTGCAGGTAAGATTTATCGAGTTGGTATTTTAAGAACCGGCAAAAAGCCAAAGTGGTCTGAAATATTCTCTTGGCTTAAATACAAGTACTAGTAGTAAATAAAATTAAGAACCGTCTCAAATACTTTTTGAGGCGTTTTTTTATATATTATTATTCATCGTACAAAGATTTTACGTGAGTTTATAAAATGGAAGAAGAAAAATTATTATTTCCTTTGACTGAAAGAATAATGAGAGATTTACAGACTACTGAATTTAATTTACCTATTCATGCTAATTTAGATATGGTTAAAGAACAATTGATTAATAAAATTCAGGAAATGTTGGCAAGGAACTATGATCGTTTTATGAATAACCTTTATAGAATGGATATTAGTGAAGGAAAAGTTATAGAGGTGATGAATTCGAAAGATAAACGTTTAGTGCCATCACTGCTTGCGGATTTAATAATCGAGCGACAGATGCAAAGAATAAAAACCCGCCTCCTCTACAAAGAAGGAAAGTTGTAAAGAAGAAGATTATTTCATTACGCGCATGGCGTTGAGGATTGCGAGTATTGCTACACCCATATCCCCGAAAACGGCTTCCCACATCGTGGCAATTCCAAGAATACCGAGAGCAATAAAAAATATTTTTATTCCCAGTGCGAAGCCGATATTCTGCCAAACGGTTTTTCTTGTTTTTTTTGCAATCTCAATTGCAGCAATTATCTTAGATGGAGAATCGGTCATTAAAACTATATCGGCAGTTTCTACTGCGGCATCCGAACCCAATGCACCCATAGCAATACCGATATCAGCACGAGCTAATACAGGCGCATCGTTTATTCCATCACCCACAAAAGCAACCTTATCTCCTTTCCCTGAAGAGCTGATAATTTTTTCGATATGATTTACTTTATCCTCAGGGAGCAATTCATAATAGTATTCGGAGATAGATAATTTTTTAGCATACGTTTCAGTTGCAGTCTTATTGTCTCCTGTAAGCATAACGGAATTAATTTTCATTTCGATTAAAGATTTAATTGTTTCTTCTGCGCCAGATTTTAATGAATCTGAAATGATAATATAACCTGCATAAACTGAATCAACTGCAACATGTATTACTGTTCCCTCAACATCACATCTGCTATGCGCTATATTTTCTAAATGAAGAAGACGGTCATTGCCTACAAGAATATTTTTTCCATTAACTTCCGCTTTAATTCCTTTACCGCTTAATTCAGTATGATCGGTAATTATGGCAGGATCAATTTTTTCATTAAATGCTTCGAGTATCGATTTAGCAATGGGGTGATTGGAGTTGAATTCTGCATAAGCGGCATATCGTAATATTTCATTTTTATCAAATCCATTTTCAACAATGATTTCGGAGACCTTAAATTCTCCTTTGGTGAGCGTACCTGTTTTGTCAAATACAATAGTTTTTACTTTGGTTAAAGCATCAAGGAAGTTAGACCCTTTTATTAAAATACCTTTTTTTGAAGCTCCTCCAATTCCACCGAAATAACCGAGAGGAATACTAATTACTAATGCGCAAGGACATGAGATAACTAATACAACAAGTGCTCGATAAATCCAATCGGAAAAAGATTCGCCGGTGAATATAATGGGAGGAACAATAGCTAAGAGCAATGCCCCTATTACAACGATTGGGGTGTAGTATTTTGCAAAAGTAGTAATAAATTTTTCTGTTTCAGCTTTTTTCGATGATGCATTTTCTACGAGATCAAGTATTTTAGAAATGGATGATTCATTAAATCGTTTTGTAACTTTAATAGTAAGCAAGCCCGATTGATTAAGCATTCCTGCTAATGCGGACTCTCCTTTTGTAATTTTTCTTGGAATGCTTTCACCCGTTAATGCTGAAGTATCTACAAACGATTCACCGGCGATGACGATTCCATCGAGAGGAATTTTTTCACCCGCTTTTACTAAAATGGTGTCGTCTATTTTTACTTCTTCAGGCGATACTGTTTTTATTTCACCATTAAGTTTGAGATTAGCATAATCGGGACGAATTTCCAGTAGGGATTTTATTGAACGACGCGAACGATTAAGAGATATATCTTGAAATAATTCACCAACGACATAAAAAAGCATTACCGCTACCGCTTCAGGTATTTCATGAATTACAAATGCTCCGATAGTAGCAATTGTCATTAAAAAGTTTTCATTAAAGACCTGTCCTTTAATAATATTTTTTAATGCGCTTACAATTACATTCCAGCCGCTTAATAAATATGCAATAAAGAAAACGATATATTCGGCTATATGATATTTGGTGTCATGAAGTTCTTGCTCATAGAGCAAACCGAAACCTAATAACAATAAAGTAAAAATTATTTTTATTAGTGCGGTACGGTTTTCGTTCCACATGGTCGCTATATTTTGCTTTTGGAGAGGAGTAACGGTCGATTCGTATTCTTCAATCTCAACATCCGGTTCAAGATCTTTTATTTTTTGTTTTACTGAATCTATGTTCTCAGTGTCTATTTCCAAAGATGAGTTAACAAAATTTACTGTAACAAATTTTACAACACTCATCTTAGAAAGACCATCTTCGATTTTTGCGGCACACGAAGCACAGTCCATGTTTTTCAATCTATATTTTATCATACTGAAACTTTCTTTAGAATTTTAAAAGCTTACAATTATAAACAATAAACAACTGTAGAATAGAAATCAAGAGACAGATTAGTTCAAAGTGCTACATGTTTTCCCATTGTTTCGTTTCTGAAATTTTATCATCTGGTCCGAAAAGTACCAAAATATCATCTCCTTCAATTTTATAATTTGGATCGGCTATAATCAATTTATCCCCAGATTCGCTCATATAACCATGACGAGGTTTTTTGATAAGCAGAACTTCAAGTCCATATCGATTACGAAGGCGTAGTAATGATAACGATTTACCTATAAAATCGCGGCGTGGGGCAATTTCTATAATTGAATATCCTTCTGCTACTCGGGATTGAATGCCTACATCAATTGTTTTCAATTCCTTTGCAAATCCATCTGCAAGATTCTGTTTAAGGTTTTCTTTATTTAGCATACTAATTACATCTTTGCGCCAAACCGATCCGAGTACTACATCGGGATTATTCAAAGAAAATACCGGAAGTTCATCTACATCACGATTCTCAAAAATTTTCATAACATGATCTAAATCGTCTGAATCAAAAACTTTTACAATATTTGTTTGGGCAATATCCCTTACAACTAGAACGCTTTGAATATGTTCATATTCTGAAATTATAGGACGCAGTTCGGTTTCAGTAATATATCCGGTTATTTTTTTATCGCTATTATAAAGATAAAATATACTATGTGGAACTTCGGAAAGTTTATTTACTAAAGCCGCGATTTTTGTCTCTTCTGGAATTAAATTTATTTCTTTTCGTAGGATCTCCTCTGTGAATATTGATTTTAGAACATTAGTCGATTTTTTTTCAGAGAAACGATATCCTTGACGAGCAAGCGATTGAAGATGAATAGAGTTTTTTAAGGTTATTTGAACAAACATAGTGCTTGAAACTACTGCCAGCATTAAGGGCAATATATAAGTATAGTCTTTAGTCATTTCAAAAATTATTAAGATGGCAGAAATAGGAATAGAATTAATCCCACCAAGCATAGCTCCCATTCCTACAAGTAAAAAAGCAGTTGGGTCAAGATTCAATCCGAAAAAATAATTCATTACAAACGCATATAGATAACCAAGACATGCTCCCATAAAAAGAGCAGGTGCAAATATTCCACCGTAACCACCACTATTAAGCACTAATGGAACAAGTAAGAATTTCATTCCGAATAAAATTAATACACCGCTCCAAAGATATCTATTTTGAAGCATGTGATTAATTGCTTTGTAGCCGATACCAAATATATCTGAATAAAAATATCCGGCAGCACCTACGAGCAACCCTGCCATCACCATCACAACCCAGCGAGGGAATCGTGTAAGCAATTGTTTCTTTATAAATTCATCTGAGAGATTAGAATATTTAACGAATAAAAAAGAAATAGCGCCAATAAAAACACCAAGTATTGCATAGTGGAAAATTATATGAAAGCTGCCTATCGATGGAGTATGAAATTGAAATACAGAATTATTTCCAAGAAAAGTACGAGATATTGTGCTTGCAGTTACAGATGATAAAATAAGAGCCGAGAATGTGGCAGTTTCAAATTCATTTAAAAGAACGATTTCAAGAGCGAAGAAAATTCCACCGAGAGGGGAATTGAATATAGCTGCAATTGCAGCACCCGCACCCGCTGCTGTGTACATCCTTTTTCTTTGATCGGAAATATTTAGTAAAGTAGATAATTTACTTGCTACTCCACCACCAAGCTGAGCTGCCGGTCCCTCGGGACCAACAGTCCCCCCACTTCCGATACAGATTACAGGGGCTATAAAATGAAAAACAGTATTTCTAAAAGGTATATTGCCTTTCTTTGAAGCGACAGATTTTATTACTTCTGAAACGCCACGCTTTGAAGCAATATCGGGCATCGAGCGAATCATCATACTCTGAATGAACATTCCTATTGCCGGAATAGTAATTACAGCAAATGCGCCGAGAAAATATAATCCACCGGCAGTTTGCTTAAAGAATACATCATTAAAAAATTCTATCGAATTATGAAACAGCACTGCGGCGAAACCGACTGCTGCACCAATTAATATTGAGTAGATTGTAAATACTGAATAATCAGGTAAGTGAATTTTAGAGATAGTTTTTTTTGTAAACTGTTTAATTTTTTTGAAGTAACTGTACATAATTAATCTTTTTTTATCACCATAATAGTAGCATCATCTTCCCATTTTCTTTTAAGTCCGAAAGAGAAGGCATTTAGAAATAGTTTATCCAAAATTTCTTCAGGAGTTAAATTCTTATTTTCAATAACTGTTTTTTTAATTCCTTCAATTCCGAAGTCTTCACCTGTGAATGGATTTTTACGTTCAAATATTCCATCTGTATAAAGAACAAGTATATCGCCCGATTTCATATTAGCAAAACTTCGTGAAAGTTGAATCTCCGGAAGTGCGCCGAAAATTAAACCTGTGGATTCTAATTCCTTAATCTCTTCACATTCGGAATCGGAGGCTGAAAATAAAAGAGGTGATGGATGCCCGGCATTTACATAAAAGATATTTCCATTCTTCTCTATCTCTGCATAAAAAAGCGAAATAAAACTTGTAGAATAAACACTCTTATAAATTACTTTATTTAGTTTCTCAAAAGTGTAAACCATCTCCATATGTTTTTCGAGTCCCATTCGCAGACCTGTAACGACATCCCGCACAAGAAGTGCCGCAGGAAGACCATGCCCACTTGCATCGCCGATACAAACTCCGAGCATCTCATCATCGAAATCAAAATAATCATAAAGATCACCACCTACAATTTCTGCAGGTATAGAACGACCGCATAATTTAAAACCAGTTACTTCAGGAGCAGAAGCAGGAAGCAAACTTTGTTGAATATGAGCCGCTTGTTCCATTTCTGATTTTACCGATTCAGAATAAAGACGGTAGTTTAAGTATGTCCTAACGGCGTTAAGACAAAATTCTACTTCTTCCCTAAGCCAACCGCTTTTTAATTCAAATACACAAATCCATCTTGATTCAGGGCTTCGTACCGTTATCGCTGCCGGTATTTTATATTCCGATTGCGAATAGATTTTATTATCAATTGTAAAATCGGGATTATCGAAAATATAAGTTTTAGAAGAAAGCAATGCTCCTATTGGTTCAGAATCGGCTTTTATTGTTTTTGTTATACCATTCTCATCAGAAGAAGAATAGACTAATATATATTCACCCTCTGTTGCCTCATAAACTCTACCATTTCCTATTCGTAGATCATAACCAAATGTGTTTTCAAGTTCTTGTACAATCTTAAAAACATAATCTTGCGAAGATTTTTCTAAACTGATTTTGCTTAGTAGCGAATCTAACTTCCTATAAAATATTTTTGGTTCTATCATATTCGGTCTTCGAGAAAATTAATAAAGTTAGAAGGCACTTCACTTTTAAAATGATAGACTTGGTCTAAAGCAAATTCTAATTCAGAAGCGTGAAGATATAGCCGTTTGTATTTACTCTGCAAATTATCATCACCATACATCCTATCGCCCGCCACAGGATTACCAATAGAATATAAATGTACTCGTATCTGATGCCGCCTTCCGGTGGTGGGGGTTAATTCTACTAATGTATGATTACGGAAACGTTTTTTTACTTCGTAATTAGTAACTGATTTTTTCCCACTATTTCCATTAGTCACACCCATTCTGCCGGAGCCAAATTCTTTAATGCTTTTGGCTATCGTACCTGTATTATTTTTTACTAATCCGGTAACAACAGCAGAATAACGTTTTTTAATTTCTCTTGTCTCGAAAAGTTTACATAAGTCTTTATGTGCTTTTTCATTTTTTGCAAAAAGAATTATTCCGCTCACGTCCTTATCAAGTCTATGAACGATAAATAATTTTGATTTATATTCATCGCATAAAAGCGAGTAAAGATTAGGAAGCGATAAATCATTTTCGGGAATGGAAGAAATGCCGGCATCTTTTTCGGCGACAATAAAATCGCTATTCTCGAATAATATAAAATATGGTTGTTTTGTTTTCATTTAGTTTGTTTTGGAAATTTCTTTAAATACATTAATTAGACCGCGTGAATTATTGAGAACTAATCCGGAAGTAATAACCCCGCTCATCATTGCACCTGCGATACCAAGACTCATAGAATCCGCACCTGAAAGATACAAATTCTTTACGGGAGTAATTGGACTAATCCAATTTACTTTATATCTTTTTGGAATAGCAGGGATGCCGTAAATTGTTCCTCCAGGATTACCTGTGAAGTGTTCAGTGCTTAAGGGAGTCGATACTTCTTTATAATCAATTATCTTTTTAAATCCCTTAAAATGACTCTCTACAAAATCGATAGCGTTATTACAAATCAATTCTTTTATTTTCATATACTCTTCGTCTCTCTCTTTCCATTTTTGATCTGCCCATTTACTAAAAACACTATAATCAACAAATATAATTATTTCAGCTGTATGACCTTCAGCGATGGGGTCTTTAATGGAGGGGAATGATAAATAGACCATAGAAATATTTCCATTAATTACATCATTTTTTTCATTCCAGATTTTTTCATGGTCGGAAGAATTAAAGAGCCAATAATTTTCACCCGCAAATCCTAAAATTTTAGGATTTTCTTTCAGACCGAGATAAATATTAATATGACCCGAACCATGTGGAAAATCTTTTATTTCCTCTTTGTAATTTTCGGCATATCCTTTTGGTATTAATTGAGTATATGTAATGTAAGCTCCGGCTGTAGAAATAATCTTATCTGCGAAATATTCTTTTTGTTCTATTCCGGTTTCGGTTTTTTCATTTACTTTTACACCGATAGCCTTACTATCTTTTATTATAATCTCCTGAACAGGGGCACTAATTTTTAGCACTCCACCACCATTTTGTATAATTGGAGATATTGAATCGGCAATAGTTTTAGAACCGCCGGCAGGATAGTAGCCCCCATTTATATAATGATTTACTATAAGAGCGTGAGTTACGAAGGCAACTTTTGAAGGTGGAAGACCATAATCGCCTCCTTGGGATGCGAAAATTGCTCTGAGTTTTTCGTCTTTAATATTTGCATCCAAATACTCTTTGAGTGTAGAGAGTGCATTTTTTCTACCCGGTAGTTTAATAAAGAAAAATAATTTACGAAGAAAAACCGGTAGGGTTTGCATGAAGCTATATCTCGAGAGCCAGCCGCCCGCTTTTTTAATATCATAAAAATATTTAATTATAGCATTCTTTTCATCGGGGAATGCCGAGATTAGGTCTTCTCTAAGATTAACTAATCCTTTACGAGTCTTAAAAGAAAAACCGGGATAAACGAAAACATCATAGATTTCAGGCATTTCATGCCAACGAATTGCATCATTAGAAATATAATTGAATGTTTTTCTTAAAAACGAACCTTGCATCATATCACCTACATAATGAAGTCCCACGTCCCATTTGTAATTTCCTGCATCTCCTTTCCTTTTGAAAATATGAGTAAAACCTCCGATTTTGAAGTGTTTTTCAAGTATTAGTACTTTTTTCTTGCCTAATTTAGTAAGAATTGAAGCAGCAGTAAGAGAACTTATACCTGAACCGATAATTATCACATCAAAATTATTTTCCATAAAGCACTCCTCAAAATATTTGATTCTTTCTTAAAAAAGTCTAAATTCGTATCTTTATCAAAAATTATTCCAGAATTATGCAACCAGACTTTTACGAAGCAGACAATGTAATATTAAATAGCGAAATAGCAAGTGTCAAATTTACGTGTGATTTGACAAAGTGTAAAGGGGCATGTTGTACCATGGAGAGTAAATATGGTGCACCTTTAGAAAAAGAAGAAGTTGAAGCTATCGCTAAAAATTACCATATTATAAAGGATTTTATTCCTGAAGCTCATCGCGCCGAGATAGAAAAAAACGGCTTTTGGATGGAGATTGATGGAGAATTAATGACTCGCAGTCTTAATGACAGAGAATGTCTCTTTGTTTATTATGATGGCGATATCGCCAAATGCGGTATAGAAAAGGCACATCGTGAAGGATTAATCGATTTTCTTAAGCCGATTTCATGTCATTTGTTTCCGATAAGGATTAGTCATTTTGGTGGACCGGTATTGAGATACGAGAAATACCACGATTGTGAACCGGCATTAGAAAACGGAGAAAAGACTCAAATTTCTGTTCTCGATTTTTGTAA
>JBAYVI010000131.1:0-8852 GCA_041674625.1 Melioribacteraceae bacterium
TGCGCATACCTTTTTAATCATTTCAATAGCATTAGGTACAGTCATTGTAATTTCTATTGAATTTACTCCACCGGAATGAATTGCCTCTACCACTTTGATTAATTTATTGGGATCTTCTATTCTAACTACTGCTACCGCACAATTAGAAATTATCTTCTCTAATACTTCATTCTTATTCATCTATTTTTTCCTAATTAATTGATAATGCTAATTTATTTTGAAGACCGATGATGCCCATTTTTCTAAAATGATTCAGAAAGTAGTACCCAAAAATAAATTAAAATAAGGTATAAAAATAGGATGTGTGATAAAATAATTAATTAATCAGTATGCAAAAAGATCCACAGTTAAATATTAGCTATGAATTTATTTACCAAAAAATACTTAAAAATAAGACGGTATTCTAAATGCTAATCAATTGTTTTTCAAATATTATTTACTGTTATTATAGAAACCATATTATATTTGAAAGGTTAATTTGTTACTAATGGGGACTTATGAAGTCAATTATATTATTCACTTTACTCCTATTTACAGTGCCTGTCTTTGGGCAATCAAATCCTCAATTTAAAAAAGAGATAGATTCGCTTCAATCAATTGCCAATAAGGCTTTCTCCGCCAAGGACAGTCTCCCTGCCATTCAGACCTATTATCAGATCGCAAAACTATATGATCGAAATGGTAATTTAGATAAGAGCACTGAATATTTAATTAAGGCGCTCGCAGGTGCAAAGAAACTAAAAGAGAATAAATTAATCGGACAAATATCAAATTATCTTGCATCTAATTATAGTTCAGAGAGTAAACGCAAAGAAGCATTAGCTCTTTATGAAGATGCATACATGATGTTTGCTTCAATTAAAGATACTATGCGTATGTCTGCTGTATTAATAAATATCGGTACTGAATATGTGTCCCTTACAGAATATCAAAAAGCAATTGAAACAGAATTAAAGGCACTCCGATTAAAAGAGGCGGCGAAAGACAGCTCCAATATTGCTTATTATCACATTTCACTTGCTGAATTATTTTTCAAAATTAATAATTTTGATAAATGGGAAGAATATCTATTTATCGCTAAGAAGCTTTCGGAAAATAAAGAATATGCCGATTTCCACACTCGCGCTAAAACACTTAATGAATTAGGTGAATATTATCGCCGCAAAAATAATATTCGGAAATCGATTGAGACTTATAAAACACTCTACAATATCAGTATTAAGGAAGATTATATTAATGGAATATCAATCGCCTTAACAAATCTTGTTCCACTATATATAAGAACTGGTGATTTTATAAATGCAGAAAAAGCCGCTTATCAATCACTGGAGTTTGATAAAAGGAGAAATTATGTATCGGGTATTATTTATAATCTTGTTCAACTCGGGTCGCTAAATAGAAATCTTAATCGTAATGCGATAGCTCAGAAATATCTTATGGAGGGATTAGCCCTCGCTCAAAAACATAACTCCAAAGAGAATGAGGTAAGGGTTTACGAAGAATTATATTTGGTGAATAAAAATCTATCTAATCCTAATGAAGCATTAAGATATTATGAAAAATATATTACAGAAAGGGATTCGATTTTAGATCAAGAAACAAAAAGAAATATTGCTGAAATTGAAACAAAATACGAGACAGAAAATAAAGAAAATAAGATTGCACTTTTAAATAATGAAAATAAATTACATCTGAATGAACTTGCAAATCAAAGGATCCTCATAGCCGGGATTATTATAACTGCATTTTTATTTATTCTAATCGGATTTATTTATTACCGTCATAATAAAACGAAAAATGAATTAAAGACGATTCTAGCTGAACATAAAATGCTCCGAGCACAAATGAACCCTCATTTTATTTTTAATTCATTGATGGCAATTCAAAATTATTTATTTAAAAATGATTCGCTCAAAACTGCTGATTATTTATCAGAGTTCGCCTCGTTAATGAGATTAATTCTTACAAGCTCGCGTGAAGATAAAATATCACTTGAAGATGAACTTAAAATTACAAACTATTATTTGAGTCTTCAGAAAATGAGATTTAATAATGTATTTGAATATATCGTAAATGTGGATAATAATATAGATCAAGCCAATACTTTCCTCCCTCCAATGCTTATTCAGCCGTTTATAGAAAATGCCGTGGAACACGGAATGAAAGTATTTACTAATAACGAAGGAAAAATTATTATTAATTTTAACATTAGCAATTCAGAACTTAGAATCGATATTACAGATAATGGAACAGGTATTTTAGATAAAAAAGAAGATGAACATATTTCTTATGCTACTCAAATTACAAAAGAAAGAATTGCGGCGATTGAGAAAATGAAAAACGGAATGATTAAATTAGAGATTACAACTATTAAAGAAGAAGAGATTATTAAAGGTACTTCGGTAGTTTTTATTATTCCTGAAACAATCTGCAATATTAAGTAGGCACTTATGATAAACACTATTATAATCGATGACGAGAAAAACTGCCGTGAGGCAGTTTCTATTATACTTGAGAATAACTTTAAAAGTATTAATATTATTGGCGAAGCTAATTCTGTAAAAAGTGGAATTGAACTTATCATAAAAGAAAAACCGGAATTACTTTTTTTAGATATCGATCTTGTAGATGGCACCGGTTTTGATATTTTGAAAGCAATCGATTATAAAAGAATAAAAGTAATTTTTATAACTGCATTCAATGAATACGCAATTAAAGCATTCAAATTCAGTGCTTTCGACTATTTACTCAAACCTCTAAAAGCAAGTGATCTTATAGAGACTGTTAATAGAGTTATTGAGGAATCCTTGGATAACGGATATTCAAATAAGTTCGAAGCTATGCTTTCTAATATCAGCTCAAAACATCCTGAACTTAAAAAAATCGTCCTTAAAACCTCCGACAAAATACATGTCGTAAATATAACTGACATTATACATTGTAAATCCGATAACACTTATACGACTTTCTTTCTTATAACCGGTAAAAAAATAATTGTATCGAAACCGATTAAAATATTTGATGAGATGCTCTCAGAGAATGGTTTTATGAGAGTGCATCAATCACATTTAATAAACCTGAATTATATTCAGCATCTGAATAAACATGATGGTGGAATTTTAGTAATGTCTGACAATTCCGAAATCCCTGTTTCTAATCAGCAGAAACAAGCGTTAATAAAATACTTCGAGTCTTTATAGAAATTTAGGCATCCAAATTCTGTATGACCCTTCCCACATACAAGTTAGAGATAGGCTAATACAAGTCCTTCCATTTTCTTTATTCCATTAAAATTAATTTCATATTGAAAATTAATCCCTAAGGGAATACTAAATATGAAAAATATAATTTACTTAATTCTGCTACTTATAATTATCTCTTCCAACGGATGTAAAAAAGATAGTCCTACAGAACCCGATAGCGATAAAAATCCACCTCAAACTATAATAAGTGAAAAAGCAAAACCGATAGACGATGAACTTCGAAATAATTTAACGATAACAGATACATCAAATTTTACGATGACAATCCCTACATCAATTGTATCACAAAAAAATATCAAAGTAGGCGATATATTAGTCGATAAACCTTCAACTAAAGCCCGATATGGGTTTCTCCGAACAATCACCTCTATCCAAACGAGTGGAGCAAATGCAACTATAACTACTTCTCAGGCAACACTAAAGGATGTTATTAAACAGGGGAAAATAAATATTAAGAAAACAACGTTGACAAAAAGCAATCTTGAATCAATTAAGCTAATGAATGGTGCGAAGCTCTCAAAAAGCGATGTATTAAACAAACAAGATATGATTGGAATTGATTGGAATTTTGAAAGTGATATGTATAAAAGCGGAAAAAATTATATAACCATTAGTGGCAATTTCCTTTTCAATATTGACCTTAATTTTGATTTAGAGGTAGATTTAACAGGTGTGGATTATTTCAAAACATCCATTGAAGTAAATCAAGATGTTTCAATGCGCTTAAAAGCAAATTATAGTAAAGATTTATCAAGCGTTAAGATTCCATTTGCCAAAGCAATTTTCAATCCGATAGTATTTGTTGTGGGAATTATTCCGGTCGTATTAGTACCCGAAGTAACTCTATACATAGGTGCTAATGGGAAAGTAACTGCCGAGACAGAATCGTGGTGTAAAGAATCCTTCACGGGCGAATATGGTCTTGAATATAAGAATGATAGTTGGAATTCAATTAAAACAGATAATTTTCAAAAGGATTATTTAATACCTAATACAAAAGCAGGTAATAGTTTTAAAGCATTTGTTGGTCCAAAAGCCTCTATTAAACTATTTGGAGTAGCAGGACCTTATGTAAGTTTAGATGCAATTTCTGAACTTAAAACAACAACCGCTGCTAATGGTACTAATATCGATTTCTTAATTGCATTCGAATGTAATGCTGGAGCAGAGGTAGAAATATTCGGTTGGGAATTACTTAGTCATACAAAACAAATTTTATCAAAAGAGATTTATAGATATACCAATAATAGCGAGACTACACAAAATCAATTTAAAATCACGTATCCATCACCGGAGCTGTCAGTAGTTAAGGGCGATTTAATAAAAATAACTACATTCAGTTCCGGGGATACGCCTAATTATGTAAAATTCTATATTGATGATAAAGAAGTATATTCTGATAATTCATCACCTTTTGAATACGAATGGAAGTCAGAAACATTTTCCTTGGGTACACATACAATTAAAGCAATTGCCTTTTACGCTGGTTCAACCTTAGAATCAGTTATTTCGGTTTCTATAAAAGAAGGTAGTTGGACAAAAATTGATATTGGCAATATACTCAGCGGATCAGAAATTATACATAGACTTTATTTTCTCAATGAAAGTGAGGGCTTTGCTGTTGGTGGTGGAATTAGTACTTCATTTATACTAAAGACTACTGATGGAGGCAACTCTTGGAAGAAAGTTCTTTATAAAAATGGTCCTGAAGATCATGAAATAACTGATATTATTTTAGAAAATGCATCAAACATTTATGCTATCTCAGATAACTATTTGTATCTATCAAAGGATAATGGTGAGTCTTGGAATCCATTTCAACCTGATGGTGAAGTATATAGCAGAATCGGTGGAAGTAAAATGGCTATCGGTTCAGAGGGATTAGTCATTGCCGGTTACAGTTCTTTCTATTTAAAGGCCTCTACACAAATTGGTGCTATATGGAAAGAAATTCCTAATTACATCGATATTTATGTCGGCAGCGCGCTTGCAATAAAGTATCTATCAGGCAAAAAAATTGTAGTTCTCGATAGAAAGGATAATAATTATGCAGAGAATAAACCATTACACTTATTATTCAGTTATGACGGTGGTTATACATGGGAAAGTAAAAACCTAAATATTCCATTTGAATGGGAACCTATGGATATGGATTTTGCTGATGACACGAACGGATGGATAGTAGGAAAAGATCAAAATGATCGTGGCTTTATTCTCTCTACAAACAATGGCGGTGATAGCTGGCAGTTACTTGTCGACCCGGCTAAAGAACAACTATTTAGTTTATTCGCAGTGGACTTCACTGATTATCAGCATGGATTTACTGCCGGCACACTTGTCGATCTTGAACAAGGTGGTATTTCATGGCATCAAGGCATTCTAAGCAGTAACAACAAAGGAATTAACTGGAGCAATCATAAACTTAATAATTATGATTTAAATGGAGAAGTGAGAACTTTATTCTTCTTAGATATAAATAATGGATGGGCTGCCGGCTCTAAGAAAGTTATGTATAAATATAAAATTAATTAATGGAGAAACAATGAAAAAGCTTTTTATACTCATATTTATTTTTAGTAGTGCCATATCATCAATTATGGCGCAGATACAATGGAATAATTATGATTTTATTCCGGGAGATGTAATAATTTTTGAAGATGACCTTAGCAGCGAAAGAAATGGAGAATTTCCATCAAAATGGGATATAACAAATGGTACAATAGAAAACATAACCTTTGATGGCGCAAATGTAATCGCATTTTTTAAATGCAATGTAAATGGGGGTGGTGGAATTGTTCCTTTACTAAAAAATACAAAAGAAGATTATCTTCCCGAAGAATTTACTATTGAATTTGATGCATACTTTGAAAAATTAGGAAGTTATTATCATGTAATTCTTGCCGATATGAAAAATCAAATTAAATTAGATAAGGATTATAAATCTGCAAATAAATGGATTAGCTTTGAACAAAATTCATCGAAGACAAAAGAATTTAGCGTAAACTATTATCCGGGTACAACAGCTATTACACAGAATTTCATTCCCGGTTGGCGACATATAGCCATTTCATTCAATAAGAGGGCACTTAAAACATATATTGATGATTCACGTATTTCTAACATTCCTAACTTAGGATTTAATCCAACCGGTATTACAATTGGTTTTCACAATCCAACTCAAGGCAAAACCGGGTATATTAAAAATATACGAATTGCCAAAGGAGCAGTTCCTCTTTATGATAAATTTATGACTGATGGTAAAATTGTAACAACAGGAATTAAATTTGATGTAAATAAATCTTCGATCAAACCAGAATCAATGGGTGTAATTAATGAAATCGTAACCCTATTAAAAGACAAATCTAATATTAATTTTTCTATTGAAGGGCATACTGATACCGATGGAGATACCAAGGCAAATCAAGCACTTTCGGAAGCACGTGCCAATTCAGTTAAAGCAAAAATGATTGAATTAGGAATAAGTACTTCGAGATTAAAATCAAAAGGCTTTGGTGAATCTAAACCGATTGCGAATAATAACTCTCCCGAAGGAAAAGCAAATAATCGAAGAGTGGAATTTATAAAATTTTAAAATAGGACATTAACATGAAACGTATATTATTCTTTTTATTTATTGCATCAGCATGTATAGCACAATCAACTCCAAGTAAAATTGGCAATTTATCCAAAATTGAATTTGAGAAATGGGTAAAACAGATGAGCTTTAGTGGATATAAATTCGCTATGTTTTCTCATGAAACTGATTCATATCAAGCAGGATTTCTTAAGGGTGAAAGTACAATTACAATACTATCTTCCCTTGACGATGGCTCTTTTAAAGATGATATGATGAAGAAAATGGGTTATACTATATTTGAACGAAAAGGACTAAAACACTACTATATATCTTATCCGGAAATGAGTTCAATGACTATTTTACTCCCAAAATATAAAGTAATATTTAGTATCGGTGTTCAGGGTAAATCATCAAAAGATGCTTTGGAGAAATTAATAGACCAAACAAAGGTTTACGAGAAATAAATAATCTTAAATACTCTCAAGCATTTTGCTTGTATTAAAATGCTTGAGAGGAACTTAACTATCTCCAAGCTCCGAGTATTAACCCCATCAGTGTGAAATAGAAAGTAATATAACCACCATTAATAAAAATATATTTCCAAGAGCGGCCTTCAAATAGAGCAATAACTGCAAATATTAAAGTAGCCCAGCCGAACCCAGCTAAGAAGCCGGCAGTTGCCCCCCAAGTCATATCTGTTTTAGCATCAGCAAGAAAAAATGCCATATTGTAGCTCATAATCAATGCAAAAACAAAAGTAAGAGAATAAGTAATTGCCGGATTAACATTTTTCAAGTCTTCATCAGTAAAATTATTTGCTGACCTCCATCCTTTATAAAACAATATAGGTGAATACCAAAGACCACCTAATACAAGACTAAGAACAGCGCACACAACTACTGCAAAATGATTTATATACATATTTTCCATTTTGAACCCCTACCCCTTTATGATATAGATTAATATAAAGATATTCTCTCTTATTATCATTATTTTTTTTCTGCCATTAGTATTTTCACGGGGGTCGGAAAACCATTAATTAAAATTCTGTTATTCTTAAGAAGCAGTTTCCATAGAAAGAGGTGAAAGATTAATTGTCAGCACCCTGTTCTTTAGGATGAAATTTCCACAATTTTTGGAAGAAGATAGCAGCAATGAGCAGTGCGGCAATACCTTCAGCAAGAATAGTTTCTGATGTTCCTACATAATGAGAGACACTGCCTATCATTAATGCCCCAATGGGCTGCATACCGAAAAATGCCATTGCATAATAACTCATTATCCTTCCCCTCATTTCCTTTGATGATGAAGTCTGCAATATTGTATTCGTTATTGTGCCTAAAGACATCATTCCGAAGCCTGATACTGTTGCAAAAATTAATGCGAATAAGAGATTTTCAGTCTGAGAAAACAGCATAAGACCAACACCAAAAATCGCGATAGCCGAAATCAATACTTTACGAAGATTTGCCTCGGGCTTTAGCGAGGCAAGAAAAATTGCTCCCATAATACCTCCAATTCCAGAAGCACTAAAAAGATAACCATAAGTGGAAGCATTTCCATGAAGAGACATTTTTGCTACTACCGGTAATAGAGTTACAAAAGGTATAACTAAAAAACTGCTTAGGGATAAAAGTAAAACTATTGAGCCGATTGAAGGATCTGCTCTTAAATAATTGATTCCTTCTTTTAGTCCTTCGATTACTTTTTTCGTTTGTACTTGTGGAATATATTTAGGAAGACGCATCATAAGGAGAGAAATAATTACTGCAACAAAACTAAGTGCATTTATCAAGAAACAGATACCGGCACCAAATAGCTCCAATACTATTCCGGCAATTGCCGGACCAACTAACTTAGCTACCTGAACCATTGAAGAATTAAGTGCTATCGCATTACCTAAATCTTCTTTATTATCTACCATATCCTGCACTAATGATTGCCGTGAAGGAACATCAAAAGCATTTATTATTCCAAGTAACACACTCAAGAGAAGTATTTCAAGAACAGAA
>JBAYVI010000132.1:0-8745 GCA_041674625.1 Melioribacteraceae bacterium
ATCCAAATTCTGTTTGTTGAGAACTAAAGGCACTTCATAAATTGTTGAACAATCATAAACGGAAATAACTTCTTCTTTATCTACATTACAAAAAAGAGCAATTTTTTCTCGAAGGTCTTTACCGATTTTTTCTTCTGAACGGCAGGCTAAAATATTTGGCTGAATCCCTAATTCTAGAAGGTTTTTTACACTATGCTGGGTTGGTTTTGTTTTTACTTCTCCCGCAGATTTAATATAAGGGACAAGAGTAACATGAAGATTAAGAGTGCTCTTCCGTCCAACTTCTAACATTAATTGACGCATTGCTTCTATAAATGGAAGACTTTCGATATCACCGACAGTTCCGCCAATTTCAGTTATGATTATATCATACTTGCCGGTTTCACCAAGAGCTTTCATTCTGTTTTTAATTTCGTCTGTAATATGAGGGATTACTTGAACAGTAGCTCCAAGGAAATCACCTCTACGTTCTTTCGTAATAACATCAAAATAAACCTGTCCTGTTGTTGTGTTATTAGCGCGTGTCATGTCCACATCAAGAAATCTCTCGTAATGTCCGAGATCCAGATCGGTTTCAGCACCATCATCGGTAACATAAACTTCACCATGTTGAAACGGATTCATAGTTCCGGGATCAACATTTATATATGGGTCAAATTTTTGAATTGTAACGGAATAACCGCGAAGCTTTAATAATAAGCCTAATGAAGCCGCAGTGATACCTTTGCCGAGCGAAGAAACAACGCCGCCGGTTATAAAAATATACTTCACTTTCTTTTTCAGTGACATGGGTTTTTGGGGGATTGGATTATACAATTAGTTTTCCAAAGATATGAAAAATTATTCATTCGACAAATCTTTAACTAATCCGGTGTATTTTCTTTCTACACTAAATCCGAAACGATAAAAATATTCAGGTCTAAAAAATCCGGTTGTTAAGTATTTATATCCTTCGTTTTTCAATCTCTTTGAAAACTCGTTCATTAATCCTTCGCTAATTCCTTTCCTTCTATATCTATTTGAAACAACTATTTTATCCATATGGATTGTAGACTCATTCATTTGTGTATAGAATAATCCGCCAATAATAAATCCCCTTTCTGAAACAGCTACCAGGAACTGATGCTCAGAACGGAAATTGACTAATAAATTTGCTTCTAAGAAAATTTGATGAAGTTTAGAAATCTCCTTTGGGTTTGCAGGTTTTCTTATATAGAACGGAACACCATCAGAATCAAATAACTTAATTACGAGATCAGATCTTTCCTCTCCTTCTGCTTTTGTTTTAATTATTACTGCTGTATCAGTCGGTTTTAGGAACGGATATGTTAATCGGGTTAAGAAAAAGTTTTCTTTTTCACTTAATTCAAATACCGAAGAAAGATTAAAAAACTCTCCAATAATCGCTTCTTTACTTATTTCTTTATTCTTTTGTTTTTGAATCAAGTCGTTCAAAATTCTTTTAAATGAATCATTAGAATCTCTAAAAACAGTTTCCATAAAGAATTTTGTTCTTGCTTCAGGATGCACTTCCTCTAATTCAGATAAATTGTATGTACTGTATAAATCATAAATTAGTTCAGCTTGAGCACTTAAATCTGCTTCCAAATTCAATTCGCACCATCTTAAAAATCTTTTTACTGCAAAGAAAATTTGTTTTGGTACAAATCCATTTCCTGCAAAAAACTTCTTAAATTCGTCAATCCAAGATAAGATTGGATCATTAGGGGAGTTTTTAATTAGCTCTTCTTCAAATTGGAGTATATATTTAAAACCATCTATTTCACCGAATGTATTAAGTACACCTGAAAAAATATAATGCCAAGGGTTTCTTATTTCGAGGGAAGGAAATTCATCTAATACACTTTGAACAAAATTCTCATAAAAAGTATTAAAAAAATCAGTAATCCCACAGCATATCCTTCTTTCGGAAAACGATACAACACGAGTTCCACTTTGATAATCGTGTGTAGGTATAATAAAATTCTTTGGAGTGGGACTTGATAGAATTAGTGAGTATCCTGTTAATCGCCAAAAATTGCAATACGAAGCCGATGCATTCCAAATAAAAAATGGTAGCAATAAATTGACTCGATTATTAGAAGGAACTTCATTCCTTCTTAACTCTTTTTGGATATATTTATGAACAGTATCTCCAGCAATAAACTTGCTACTCCAAAATTCGTATTCGTCCCAGTAGCCACCAAAGTCTTCCACCAATTCCGAAAGGTAATGTCTTGACCCGGCAAGAATTAACCAATTTACTTCTTCCCAAACATTTTCCGGTAAAAGATTTTTATTAAGATTTATAAGTATATCATAACTGCCCATAAAACGTGTTTGAATAGAAATACGATAGACTGATTTATCATGATAGCTGCGAACAAAGCTAATCCAAATACCACTTGGCACAATATCGTCTAGACGAAGTAATTTACCTTTAGAGAATAAAAATATTGCTTCTCTAAGAACAGAGGTCGTAGAAATAGCTTCAATTAATTTAGAAGCATCTTCGCTATCAATACCTTCTTCAATAGAAATTACATCACTCCATGAATACTCTTCTCCAGTCTCTGTGTCTACCGCAATCATTTGGTTAGCACCAAGCCATGTTCTAAACCCATCTCTTAATCCTAATCGATATTCCAATGCTATAGTTGATAGTTCTTTATTCTCCTTCAATATTTGATACTTTACAAATATCTGTCTAACCTTTTCATATGATACAGGGTGATTGATTCCATATTTTTTAAGCATCTTAAAATAAAGAACAATAGGAGATTTTAATATTTTCTCCGGTTTATTTAAAAGCTCTTTATCTATAAAACTTTCTAAAATAGTTATAAACTCTGCTGCTTTAATATTTTTGCATAAATACTGTATTACATTTTCATCAAAGACTTTTACATCATCCTTTGTATTTACAGCAAATAGTTTTTCCAAATCATTTATATCTATATACTTTGATGCTGTTTGAATAAGGATTTTTTTGTTTTCTAAAATTGCGGATACCGTTGGTCTAAAAAGAAATTCATATGCATATTTAGAGACTAAAGCGGTTTTATTATCAAGAATATCACTAATATATGAAGCACCGAGAAGAGCATCCTGTATGATATTTGATTGCAAAAGAAGCAATGAATTATGAAGACCGATTAAATGCATCTCTTCTTTTTTCTTTAATAATTTTACTTTTTCTGAATACTCACTATTTTGTTCAACTAAGGCTTCTGATTTTTCAAACTCGATATCAGCTTTTTGGCTAACCTGTCTCACCCAATCATAAATTGAATTGCCGGCAAAAGAAACCAATTCTTCATTACCCAACCACAAAGAGGGATTAGTTAATAATCCTTGAAAGTCAATTTTATTAGAATTAGGAATATATTGGAAAGAACCAATTATAATCCCCTTACCATCATTGCATTGAATTAGTAAGGAAGAATTTTGTTCTGGGATTCTAAGTCTATTATCTGAAAATTCTATATCTCTACTAAGACATCCTTTCTCACGAAGAAACCAATTTGGAATATTGATTTCAAAACCACCAACTTTTAATTCCATGCTTGTTTTAGTGTACATGGAATCAATCTCATCTTTGAAATTAGTCTCAATTAATCGCCGCTTGAATGTACCTTTAGGTGTTAACTCTCCGTTCTCTGAACTAAATGGACGTTTAATTAAACGGAAATCAAGAATCCTTTCAAAAGGTGCTAAAAATTTATTAATCGTAACAATCGAAGAAGCATAATACTCTAATTTTTGTTCATCGCTCATATCATAAAATAGTGTATTAGCAATTTCAGGATTTGGATAAATTAAAACAGTATTAAAAGCGCGATGATCTCCGGCTAGAAAAACTTGATGAATAAATTCAAAATCCCTAAAAAGATTTTCTATTTTCTGGGGAGAAATAGTTTCACCTTTTATGTTTTTATAAATTTCTTTTTTACGATCTATAATTTCAATAAATCCTTCGCTATCCATGGTCATTATATCACCTGTACGGAACCAGCCATCAGGATCAAAAGTAGTATCAAAATCTTCCTTAAAATAGCCCTTCATTACATAGCCGCCTTTTATGAGAAGCTCGCCATCTTCATCTACTTTTATTTCTATACCGGGAAGTGCTTTACCTAATGAATTATATTTGTAACTATATGGAGGAGTCATAGTAATCCCACCTGTAGCTTCAGTCATACCGAAACCACTCATGAGCTCAATACCATGCTGCTGGAAAAATAAAAATATTTCTGATGGAAGGTAACCGGCAGCAGAAAGTCCCCATTTAAGTTTACCGCCCGTAACTTGTTTTATAGACTTCTTAATCTCTTCCTGCGAAGCAAATTCGACATCACAAATTTCATTAATTTTTTCAAATAACTGCATCCATTTTTTGGGAATACTAATAAATATAGTCGGGTTAACTCTGGTCATATTATTAACCATAGTTTCAAGACTTGGATTTTCCATAAACGAATATTCAGCACCCCAAAATATTGCGCCCATCATTTCAAAGTATCTCCCGAAAGTGTGATACATTGGGAGGTATGCTAAAAAGCTATCTGAGTCATTGATTTCGGGAATTGCAATCGCACGGCAGAAACGTTTGAAAATAATATTCATAAAAGTAAACATTATTCCTTTCGGTTCACCGGTTGTACCCGAAGTGTACATAATAGTCGCTACTTCATGAATATCTTTTTTAGGAATTGTGTCGTTTGATTTTTTCTTAAGAAATTCTTCGAGCGGAATTACCCAGTCTTCTGCACTATGCCCCGAAAGTAATATAGCTTTTTTTAGAAAGGTCAAATCTTTTTTTATTAATTTAATTTTTTGCAGTTCTTTTTCATCATCCACAAAAATTATTTCTGATTCTGTCTGATTCAAAATATGTTTTATATGTCCCGATACCGTAGTGGTCGGTATCATTACATCTACAATATTATTGGAGATAGAAGCAAGATCAAGCATAACCATATCAATACTGTTATTGAGTAAGAACGCAACTTTAGAATCTCGATTTTCTAAATTAGCAAGAAGTGATTTCCCATACTCAGTTACTAAGTTTTCAAATGACAACCAATTTATTTTTTTTATCCCACGGCTATCAATAATATTAAATAGATTCTTATTTGAATAACTACTAGTTCTCTGCTTTATCAAATCCGTTAATGAAAAATTGCTTTTTTCTATAAGTCTATAAATTAAATCAGCTAATTTTTCTGGGTGCTCTACTCTAACCAAAATTCCGGAAAGTCGAATTAGATCTAATATCGCATATATATTTTTTTTATTTAATTCAGAGTTTTCTTGTTGTAGAAGTATCTCAATAATGTTATAGATTTTCCCTAATTCAATATGTCCCGAAATATGATTATGAAGATTAGATTTAAATAGTGCATCTATTAACACAGAAAAATTAACCTCAATATTAGATTCTCCAAAATCGGCTAATTGATTATTTAATGAATCAATAATTTGAGAGATTTCTTCAGGTAAAATAGATTCCTTACCGGAATATAATTTTTCTATTAGCAATTTTATATTTGTCAGTTCCATATTACTCGGCTATAATTTTTATGCTTCCCGGTTCGGGTATTTTAATTGTATATTCTAATCCTTCTTTATTCGTAAGGAAATTATCTCGTATCCATGGATTAAAATATTTTATAATTTTGTAATTGATACCATAAGTTTTGGCAAAATCGGCTATACTTTCAATTGATGTAACAACTTTAACATCAAATGTGGGAATAGGTTTGTAATACTCATCTTTATTTAAAAAGAAACCATATTTTTCTGGGTCTTCAAAAAGATATTTATATGCCGCAATTCGGAAAAGGTAGCGCGATGTTTCTTCATTGAAAACAAGATTAAAATAATTTCTGCTTTTCTGACGATTGAATTGTTTTTCGATTCCGTCAAAGCCAACGTTATAAGAAGCAGCTGCTGCAGACCAACTTTTATATTTAGAATAAGCATCTAATATATATTTACATGCGGCTTCGGTAGCTTTCTCAATATGATATCGCTCATCAATTTCTTTATTAACTACTAAGCCATATTTCTTTCCGGTGGGCTCTATAAACTGCCAAAAACCGATTGCGGCAGCGGGTGAAATTGCATTAGTTAATCCACTTTCTGCAACGCATAAATACTTAAAATCATCAGGTACATTATATTTTTTTAGTATCGGTTCTATAATAGGAAACCACCTACCTGATCTTTTTAAGTATAGAATAGCAGCCGAATGCCAATAAGTATTAACTAAAAATTCCCTTTCTGCTCTTTCTTTTACTTCAAAATCGTAAGTTGGTATTTCTTCACCTGCAAATATAATTTTCTCCGGCATCGGGGGCATTGTAATTTTATATTCACGCGGGAGTTCATTCCCCTTTGAACTACTCTTCTCACTGCCTGAAGCATTCAGAAATAAAAATATAGATGATACGCCAAATAATAATAACGAACTAATTAGAATAAGTTTGTTTTTCATAAAATTACCTTTCAAAAAAGAAAAGGCTGCATCAATAAAAAAATGATGCAGCCGGAAATGATTAAGCTTTAATTCCTGCGGCTTCTTCGAGCATTTCAGTAGTTACAGATTTTGGTCTTTCGAGTGGATATCCTAAGGCACGACCCCAAACTATATTTGCCGATACTCCTAAAGCTCTACCTACACCAAATAATACTGTATAAAATTCGTAATCGGTAATTCCATAATGCCATTGGATAACACCCGATTGAGCATCAACATTTGGCCATGGATTTTTTGCTTTACCTTGTTCTAATAAAATTGGAGGAACAACTTTGTATAATAGATCAACATATTTGAAAATTAGATCATCTTTCAAATACTTAATAGAAAATTCTCTTTGAGCAGTATAACGTGGATCGGTTTTTCTAAGAACTGCATGACCGAATCCGGGAACTACTCTACCACTTTTGAGAGTATCCCAAACAAATTGCCTCATCTCTTCTTCAGTAGGGACTTTATTGCCCATTTCATCCATTACACCTTGAATCCATCTTAAAACTTCTTCATTTGCTAATCCATGTAATGGACCTGCAAGACCATTAAGCATTGCAGACATTGAATAATATATGTCAGATAATGCACTCGCAACAAGATGTCCTGTATGTGCACTCACATTCCCGCTTTCATGATCGCTATGAAGAATAAAATATAAACGGGCAACATCATCATAAGGTTTATCAATTCCCATCATGTGGGCGAAATTACCGCCAAAATCTAATTTAGGATCGGCAGCGATAGTTTTTCCTTCTTTGTATTTAAGACGGTAGATAAAAGCGGCAATCTCCGGCATTTTTGCTAATAGATTTAATGAATCTTCGAGATATGGTTCCCAATACAAATTCTTTGCCAAACCTTCATGATATTTTTTAGCAAAAACTGATTCCTTTTGCATTGATAAAACGGCAGTTGAAAACATTACCATAGGATGTGAATCAATTGGCATTGCTTTAATTACATCAAAGACATAAGAAGGCACATTTTTTCTTGATGCAAATTCTGCTTTTACTTCTTCCACTTCTGCATCAGTAGGAATATCGCCCGTTAAAAGGAAATAGAAAAATCCTTCTACCGATGGCATCTCACCACCTTCTACTTTTGGCAATTTTTCAAGTACTTCCGGAATTGTCAATCCTCTGAATCTAATTCCTTCCAAAGGGTCTAAATAAGAAATATCTGTAACAAGACATTTAATATCGCGCATACCGCCAATTGCTTGACCAATATTTACTTCATCAAGCTTAACATCACTAAACTCTTTAACTAATCTTTCAGTTCTTGGACGCCAAGCTGCAATTTTTTCTTGAAGTTTTTGTTTTAAAGCTGACATTACCCCTCCTATAAAGATGAACCGATAGAGTTTACTGCCTTTTGACCACTAAGAATTGCACTTTCAATTGTAGAAGGCAATCCCGTATTCACCCAATCGCCGGCAATAAACAAATTTCCAAAATTGTTTATTAGTTTTTTTCTATATATCTCGGTTTTATTATCCGGAATAAAGGTTGCCCTTTTCTCCTTTATTACTAAAAAATCGAGAATCATACTGCTATTGAATATAGGGAAATAATTTTTTAATTCCGAACAAAATTGTCCTATTATATTATTATAATCCATTTCCATATACTTTTCAGCTGAACTTGTAACTAAAGTAATATGCTTACCTTTATTAAAAATCCAATGTATATCTGATTCTAAAAGAGCATAAAAAGGTTCAAGAAAAATTTCTTCTTTCAATTTTATATGGATATTTAGAATCGAGGAATAACTAAATACTTTATTAAGATCAGGCAAAATTATATTATTGGTTATCTTCTGAAATGCATGAGGCGGAATAGCTGTAATGATATAATCAAATTTATCGAGTTCTCTTTTTTCTGTAATAATTTTTATGGTTGCCCCTTTTTCAAAAACCAATGCCTTCACAGTTTCATTTAGAGAAATTACACCATTATGTGAATTAATATATTCAACTGCGTTATTAATAAAAAGATCATTAAGATTAGTTGATGCCATATAAATACATGAGGCATCATTGCCTTCAAAAAAGATAGTTTTAAGAGTGCGAATAAAAATACTTGCATCAGCTTTATCAATAGTTGTATTTAATGCCCCGATAGCAAGTATATCCCAAAGGTGTGAAATGATTTCAGGGTTTTGATTTTTCTCGATTAGGAATTGATTGACATTCTGATCCTTATGATCAT
>JBAYVI010000133.1:0-8725 GCA_041674625.1 Melioribacteraceae bacterium
AAAAGGATAAATAATAAAATTGATTCTTCACTGAATAAGAAAACAGTGTTAGAAATAGATACAACTTCATCAGTTGGAATATTAAATGCTGTTGCGGATTCACTCTCGAAAGCAAGTATGGAAAAAGAATCTAATGGTGTTTTAAATGATTCATCGGCTGTAAAAAAGATATCTGAAAAAAAGGTATTTAAAGATATTCCTGATGAAGTAAAAAGAAAACTCGGTCTACCGGTCGATTCGACTAATGCAAAAAAAGATGAATTAGAGAATATCCCGAAGCCAGATTCGACAAAGAAGTTGATACAGGATGACATTTAAAAGATTTGAAAGATTACTTGAGCAAGGAGAATGCACCACTGTTGAATTTAAGCAGCGGTTTTCAACTTACGAAAAAATTGCTAAAGAAATAATCGCCTTTGCTAATACCAAAGGCGGTTTTATTTTATTCGGTATTAATGATAATGGTTCTATATACGGTCTCGAAAGCGAAAAATCCGATACAGAATTAATAATTGAATGCTGCGAAAAATATTGCGAACCCATGGTTAAATATAATATTGAAAACTTGGAGTATAAGAAAAAGGATATACTTATTCTTTACGTGAATGAATCAAAGACAAAACCACATCGCTTCCAAGATTATAATTCCAAAATCGATTTAAATAGTGCTCAGGTTTTTATTAGAGTTAACGATAAAAGCGTTCCTGCAAGTAAGGAGATGATAAAAATTTTACAAACACAAACCGAAGAAAAAACTCTAACAAATTACAATGTGGGGAAAAATGAGAAAATTGTTTTTGAAATGCTGCAAAGTAAGGAAACTATTACAGTAAAAGAATTGAGTGAATCGGCTAATATATCTCAAAGAAGAGCTTCACGTACCCTGATTAATTTAGTAAGGGCTAATCTATTATTTATTCACGTTAAGGATAATGGAGCAGAATTTTTTACTTCTGCTCTTTAGTTTTTTTTATATCGTAGATTCTTCTTAAATCAAAAATACTAATTCCATAAGCAACTGCTACATTCAAAGATTGTTTAATTCCATATTGCGGGATCTCTAAAGTAAAATCGCACTTATCTAATAAATCTTGTTGAACTCCTGTAATTTCATTCCCAATTATTAAACAAATTGGGAATTGATTAGAATCCATTTCGTAATATGTCGTGCTCTCTTCAGTTAATTCTAATGCAGCAATTTTATATCCAATTGATTTATATTTTTTTATTATTTCATGCGGGTCGTTTTTGTATTCCCATGAAACGCTATCTTGAGAACCTAATGCAGTTTTTAACACTTCTTTTTGAGGGGGGTGTGGTGTGTAACCGCATAAATAAAGTTTCTCAATCATTGCTCCATCCGAAGTACGAAAAATTGATCCAACATTATAAGCACTCCTTACGCTATTTATAACTACAACTATTGGCAAGCGATCGACTGATGGAATAGTATCGATCGTGCTTCTATTTTGGGATATTTCTGAATGTGATAATTTTCTCATATTATTTTGATGTAAATTTTAGACCTATAATCCCAACAAATATCAGTAATAGAAATAAAATTCGTAAGACTTCTTTTGATTCATTAAAGAACAAAATTCCATAAACAGCTGTACCAACCGCTCCAATGCCTGTCCACACAGCATATGCAGTCCCGATCGGAAGTCCCTTTACTCCAAGTGATAAAAACAGATAACTGAGTATCATAGCAATTATTGTAAATAAGCTGGAATTGAGGTTTGTAAATCCATTGCTGTATTTTAAACCCACTGCCCAACTTATTTCAAATATCGAAGCTATTAGTATATAAAACCAGTACAATCAATAACCTACATAATTAATTTAGTGCGAAAGATAATTATTAATGCGTTATAATAAAAATCAAATTCTTAAATCAAAATTCCGACACGCAACAAAATATTAATTCTCCCACATAAATTGAGTGAGTGCACTAAAATTTTGCATTTACACTAAAATGCTTGTTTGGTTTATTTCTTAAGCTTGTCTTTAAATATTTTTTCAAACTTTTCTACCTTGGGAGTAATTACAAAAGCACAATATCCTTGAAATGTATTGTTGTTATAATAATCCTGATGATATTTCTCTGCAGGAAAGAAATTCTTAAAAGGAGATACTTCAGTAACTATTGGATCAATAAATATTTTGGCAGAATCTAATTTGGTAATGTAGTTTTCAGCTATCTCCTTTTGCTCTTCATCGTGATAGAAAATTACCGAGCGATATTGTGTTCCTACATCGTTTCCTTGTCTATTTAATGTTGTTGGATCATGAGTTTTCCAAAATACTTCTAATAGTTCATCAAATGAAATCACTTTTGGATCGTATTCTATTTGGCAAACTTCGGCATGTCCAGTACTTCCACTACATACTTGTTGGTACGTTGGATTAAAAACCTCACCTCCGGCATAACCTGATACTACTGATTCAACACCTTTTAATCTTTCAAAAATTGCTTCAGTACACCAGAAGCATCCAGTTCCGAATGTAACTAATTTATTTCCTTCTTTAATTGGCGGCATATTATAGTCTCCCTTTTGTAAATCCGCTGATTTCGTACAGCTTGAAATACTAATCGCAATTACCAAAATATATAATTTTTGTTTCATCTGAATCCATTTCTTATTAAGTTAATCTAATTGTTATTGGATACTTACTCTTTTTTAACACAAATATATAACAATTTGTTTCAATTAATTGAAGGAATGAAATATGAAAAAGAATATTGGTTCTACGGATAAAGTCGTTAGAGTAGTTATCGGTTTAGCAATAATAGGTTGGGGATTATATGCGCAAAGCTGGTGGGGATTAATTGGTGTTATCCCGTTAGTTACTGTAGCGACAGGCTTTTGTGGATTATATACACTTATCGGAATGGATACTTGTGAAGTAAAAAAAAACGAAAAAGTATAAAAATTAATTCCCCGGCGAATCTTTTCAAAGGGGAGTTTTTTTATCATCAAAATAATCAATTCTATATTATACATTAAGTATAATTTTAACTATTTTTTGGTTTCTAATCAGTGAAAAGTTTCAAGTGCCAGAAAATACAATAATTTTTCAGAGTAGCTACAATAAAGTAGCTGATATTTGCGAGGAATCTAAAAAATTTCTCTGTGAAAATGGTGCGGATTCGCATATTGCAAATGCTGTGGAAATTTGTCTGATGGAATCACTTAATAACGTTATCAAACATAGTTATAAGGGAGATCAGAATAAGGAAATTGAATTAACTATTAAATTTGACAAAAAGGAACTTGAACTAAAAATTATTGATACCGGTCTCTCAAGGGATAATTTCGATAACCCTTCTTTAGATTATGACCCTGAAGATATAGAAAATTTACCGGAAGGTGGCATGGGTCTTTTTATTATCAGCCAATTAATGGATAAACTCGATTACATAACTATTAATGGTAAGAATATTTTTTCGATGTATAAGAAACTTATTTAATATTTTGCCTGTATCACAATCAACTAAATTTAAATCCAAATGCGCAAACTTATAACTATCCTTATACTATTTACGACCTTAATTAATGCACAAGATTCCACAAGAAGTGAGGCATTTAAGGAAAATTTTGTTGTTAAACAGCCGGTAGTAAGGGCTAAGTACCCATCTTATACACTTCTAAATGGTTTTCTATTAGTTCAGGAAGCCAATAAAAAGGATCCATTTGCACAACATGAACTTGGTATTAGGTATCTTCTTGGAAGAGGGTTTGCAGCCGATACAGTAAAAGCTATCTATTGGATTAGAAAAGCTGCTGATCAAAACCTTCCTTATGCCCGTTTTAACTACGGAATTATGCTTTATAATGGAATTGGAGTTCCATGGAATCCTTTTGAAGCATTTCAGAATTTTAAGATTGCCGCCGATTACGGTCTTTCTGAAGCTCTATATGCAGTTGGACTTGTTTACACAGAAAATTTTGTTGTTAATAGAAATTTTAATCGTGCATATCAATTTTTTGTAAAATCGAGTAAGTTAAAATATGAAGCAGCAAATGATGCAATTAGACAATTATTAAAAAGTGGTTTTGTCCCTACTCTTGATTACGATGATGTAAAAAATAATCCTACATTTGAATCAGTAAATGAAAAATCGCAACCATTATTCAGTAATGATTTCAATCTGGATTATCTTGATTTTGATTCTACTAAAGTAGAAAAGGAGAGTATAGAAAAAGTCTTTGCTATGAGCAAAAAATCTGCTATTGCTTTTCTTGGAATAGAAGAAGATACATTAAGGGATACAACAAAAATTGGAATTAAAGAATTGCTCGATCTCGCTTCGGAATCTGGTTCGCCCGAAGCACTTCTTTATAAGGGAAAGGCAATTGAGAAAGGTCTAAATTATAAAAAAGATAATCTTTCGGCTTTAGTAAATTATCTTCGTGCTCTTAGAATTGGAGCATTCAATGCATATGAAAATATACTCCGCTTACTTGAGGATAAAAATATTTTCACAGAACTTAAGAATGAGGTGAATAAAAATAACCCGGATGCAATGTATGCATGGGCTTCACTTACTGCATTAGGATTAGATAATCAATTGCCTGCTGATGAAGCAATAAATCTGCTTAATAAGGCAGTTGCCATTAATCATATTCCATCCATGATTGAATTAGGACTAATCTATTATTCGGGGCAATTCGGTAAGCAAGATAAAGAAAAAGCATTCGAGATATGGAATAGTGCTGCTTCTTATGGAAGTATCGAAGCTAAGGTTAGAATATCACTTGCAACTATTTTAGAAAATAATAATTTCGATTACTCAAACGAAATTCAATCCCTTCAGGATGCTTTTAATAATGGTTCTGTTTTTGCACAGACCGCTTTAGCTTACTGCTATGAAAAGGGAATTGGAGTTCACGAGGATAAATCGTATTCCGTAAAATTATACAAAGGGGCTTCTCAAAGAGGAAGTCAGCAGGCATTTAATTCACTGCGTAGAATGTATGATGAAATTCGTCCTGATGAAAAAGAATTTAAACTGCTGGATCAGAAGCTTTGATTATTACAAAAGTTTGATCATCATTTTGGATAGCGGCACCTCTAAAATTAATGAGCATATTCTGCATAATTGATTTTAATTCTTCCGGATTTTTATGGGCATTTCTTTTAAGAATGTCTTTTATTCTATTTTCGCCAAACATTTGACGATGAATATTCATTGCTTCATTTATTCCATCCGTATAAAGAAATAAAAAATCTCCATCATTTAATTCCACATCCACAACTTCAAGTGTTTTCTCAAATATACCTTTGTCATTAAACCCTATTGCTATACCAGTGGAGACTATATCTGTAATCTCATTATTTGATTTTTTATAAAGCATAGCAGGATTATGCCCAGCTCTTAATAATTGGATTTTCCCCTGCTCATTTATTCTTGCAGTAAGTAAAGTTAAGAAATATTCTCTCTTAAGGTTTTTTTCGAAATATTTTTTGAATGAGATTATAAGTTCTTTAGTATTGCAGATTGTTTCAGTAAGGAGATGTATAATCGTTTGTACTTTTACCATATAGAGAGCGGCGCCCATTCCTTTCCCGGATATATCACCTACGAAGATAAAATTATTTTTTTGGCTATCTTCAACAATATCAAAATAATCACCCCCTACTTCTCTTGCCGGCTCATAAAGTGCAGCAATTTCATATCTTCCGATACGATTAATAACTTTAGGAATTAATTCGAATTGAATTTTACGGGCAACATCTAATTCTCCTTTAGCCGATAGTTTGTCCGCTAATTCAAACGCGAGTAATAAATTTAGCATTATAAATGCAAATAGAGCATAACCAATGTTTTGAATATTTATGTATCCAAAAAAGAAAAAGATTATTGATATCAAATAAACAATTCTTCTAGCCGGAGTTAGTTTCATTAGAAAAGCATTAAATAGGGAACGGACGAATATTAATGAGCGGATGAATTTGCTTTTCGATTGATCAGGCTTAGGAATATCTTGGGAGAAAAATTCATATACCTCTCCTGCTTCTTTTTTTATCAGTTTTTCAATCTCCTGATAATTAAGATCACTTGTGTATAAATCAAAAATTCTCCGAATAGGATTAGACAAAAAATTTCCTATAATTTATCTATTAGACGTTAAATATATGAAAAAGTTTGTTATTCTTTTGTTTGTAGAGTAAATTAATCGATAACAGAAATTATTGAACAGTTTTGTTAAAATCGACATAGACTCTTATTTTTGGTAATTGTAGATAAAAATTTCTTATTTGCGAGAAGATGTCTTTTTATTTATTCTGCTTTTTATTGGATTTCATATCACGGTTTCTTAAATTAAGTCTATAAAAGAATATTTTTGAGTGTTTTATCCTATTATGGAGCCGGCTCGGTATTTGACCTTTTTTTCTATTAAAAAATAAGTATTATTATATATGATCTGGAAAATAGTTTTATTCGTTTTAATGACCTTTGTAATCATTGCCGGAATAGCATTCCCGATAGTGCCCCAGCCATCTGCGTGGTATCAATTTCCATTGATACCGGGACTTGAAGAGAAAGCTAAAATCATTTTCTTTCACGTTCCCACAGCATGGTTATCAGTTATAGCATTTTTAATGGCAATGATTTACGGTATAAAGTATTTGCGCAACCAAAATTTAGATGATGATGCAAAATCAAATGCTGCTCTTCAGCTTGGTATGGTCTTCTGTGTTCTTGCTACTGTTACAGGTTCAATATGGGCTAAGTTTACTTGGGGAGCTTTTTGGCATTGGGACCCGCGTGAGACAAGTATATTTATTTTGCTTCTTATTTATGGCTCTTTATTTGCTCTTAGAACGGCAGTTGAAAATGAAGATAAACGTGCACGCCTTTCGGCTGTCTATTCGATTATTGCATTTTTAACTGTACCATTTTTTATCTTTATAATGCCGAGGATAATGACCGGTCTTCATCCAGGTTCTGCTAATGATGATACTTCTGGTCCGGTTGTTGATTTTAAAATGAATAGAAATATGCAGCTTGTTTTTTATATCTCGCTTATTGCTTTCACAATTTTTTATTATTGGATGTGGAGCGTGCGATACAAAGTACTAATTATAAAAGATACATTAACAAAAAAATTATTATAGGAGTGTAATTTGGAAGGTGGATTTTTAGGATTTTTAGAATCGAATGCTATATATGTTGTATTATTTATTGTGCTTGCAATTTGGTTCGGTATTTTTCTTTTTATGCTTAATACAGATAAAAAATTAAATGAAATAATGAATGAATTGAAAGGAAAAAGTAATGAAAAATAAATATATCTTCGGCGGTGGAATAATTGTCGTATTCCTCGGTATAATGATATTCTTATTCACACAGACAAATGTTCAGTATGAAAACAATTTTTCTAAAATAATAAATTCTGATAAAACTGTAAAAGCGACCGGAAGTTGGATCAAAACCAAAAATTATCAAATCGATAAAGAAAACAATCGTTTCGTATTCTTTATGAAAGATAATTTAGGCAAAGAGATGAAGGTAATTTGTAAAGGTACAGTACCTAATAATTTCGAATCATCTACGAGCGTAGTTGTAACAGGAAAATATCATCAAGGATCATTTTACGCTACCGATATCTTAACAAAATGTCCATCAAAGTACCAGGAAGCTCCGGTACAGAACGCCGGCTCTTAACCCTTATCAGGAGAAATTATGATTGGTAATATCTTATTAACAGTGGGTTTGCTCACTGCTCTTTTTACAACTATAATGTATTTTTTTACTCTTAGGGGATATCAAAATACATTAACTACCGCTCGTATTGGATTTCATTTAACTGCGATTTCAGTTATTGCAGCGAGTGCACTTTTACTTCATGCAATTTTGACTCATCAGTATCAATATAAGTATATCTATAATTATAGTGGGTCTGATCTTTCATTAGGATTGCTAATGTCCACCTTCTATGCGGGTCAAGAAGGAAGTTTTATGCTATGGACTTTATTCACAGTAATTGTTGGATTAATATTACTTGATTATACATCCAAGCGAGGGGATTTAGAAAACCGCGTGATGATGATTTTTAGTCTTGTCATAGCATTTTTACTTGTGATGGTAAACCCGCTTCTTAAATCACCATTTAATTATATCTGGTCAACTCCGGATTTTCTTGAAGTAACAAAATTAAATGCCAAGTTTTTAAGTATCCCGGCTATTCAAAGTTTTATTTTTTCTGACCCAAATTCGGGGAAACAGTTCTTCCAAATGGCGCAGGATTCGTACGCAGTTCTTGTTGCTAATGGAATACCGGTCAATGAATTTATATTACAAGGGAAAGGACTTAATCCACTTTTGCAGAATTTCTGGATGCAGATACATCCTCCGATTTTATTTGTGGGATTTGCAATGTCGGCAGTTCCATTTTCTTTTGCTTTCGCCGCATTAATAAAAAATGAATATCAGGATTGGGTAAAACAATCATTACCATGGGTATTAGCAGGTTCAATGGTACTTGGTACAGCGATTATGCTCGGTGGTTATTGGGCTTACGGAATTCTTGGATGGGGCGGATATTGGGGCTGGGATCCGGTAGAGAATTCTTCATTAGTCCCTTGGATTATAGCTGTTGCATCTATTCATACTTTACTCGTACAAAAGAAATCACAAGACAATGGTCAGGGAAGTAGATTTGTAAAAACAAATCTTATCCTTAGTATTCTTACATTTTTATTGGTGTTATATAGC
>JBAYVI010000134.1:0-8511 GCA_041674625.1 Melioribacteraceae bacterium
ATAAAATGTCTCTGAAATTATCGAATGGAAGTAATGCAAATATAAATAAGATGCTCGGTTCATCATCAATGAATGTAGATTTCCCTATGAATTGGGAAAATTCTCTATTGATAAAAGTTGGTGTGGAATATAATGCCTCTCCTGAATTAACTTTAAGAGCAGGTTTTGCTAATGGAGCTAACCCCGTTCCATCATCTACTATATTCTCAATCTTCCCGGCAGTTGTAGAAAATCACATTACAGCTGGTCTTAGTTATAAAGTTTCTGCTCCTCTTACAATTAATGCAGCTTTTGAGTTAGGTCTTGAAAATTCAGTTGATGGTTCAACACCTCACGTTTTAGCTCATGAATATGAAGGAAGCACAAGCACGCTTTCTTCTACATTGCTACATCTGGGAGTTTCGTATAATTTATAATTTCATCAACGCCCTGAAAGGGGCGTTGTCTTTTTATCGGAACCGTTTTGTATATCAAGTTCATCAGAGACTGTATCTTTAATTTTATCCAGCACTTCCATAAACTTATTTTTATTTCCTCTTAGACCTCTCTATCATAAATTCTCCAGTTTTTATAGCAGAGTTTTTCCTGCTCCATATAACATTTTAATTCCTCCGAAAGAAAGTGTCAAATAATTTTTTTATTTCGCCCTTGACTTGATGTTGTTGTATCGATATATTTATATCGATAAATAATTATCGATAGGTGAATTGATGGAAATGATAGCAGAAAAACAGGTGAAAGCTCTCTCGGAAAGGACTTTAAGACGTCTTCCTAGATATATAGAAATCTTAAAAAGATTAAAAAATGAAAAAATTGAATTTGTTTCGAGCAATGTAATTGCTGAGGAACTTGGATTAGATTCCATTCAAGTCCGAAAAGATTTAGCCGCTACCGGTGTAATAGGGAAACCTAAACTCGGTTTTGCTATCGATGAATTGATTAGTGGAATTAAACACACATTAAATTGGGATAATCAAACAGATGCTTTCTTGGTCGGTGCTGGAAGTCTCGGCAGTGCCATCCTAGGATACAAAACCTTTTCAGATCACGGTCTTAATATAATAGCGGCCTTCGAGAATGAACCTTCCAAAGTTGGCGAAATAATTAATAATATCACAATTCTACCGATAGAAAAGTTGGCTGATATGGCTTTTAGAATGAAAGTGCATATTGGGGTAATTACTGTTCCTATCGATCAAGCGCAGTCTGTTGCAGATATGATGATTGAAGGTGGGATTAGAGCAATATGGAATTTCGCACCTACTCATCTAAAAGTGCCCGACTTTGTTATTGTAGAAAACGCTCAGCTTTCCCATTCCTTAGGAGTGCTGACACATAAACTTGCAGAGTCTTTAAAAGGAGAATATAAATGAAAAACGAAAACGAAGCCGTGATGGCAAGAAAATTTGAAAAGGTTTGCGAAATCTTAGAACACAACCAGTATGATGCCAACCGTTTGATACCGATACTTCAAAAAATTCAGGAAGAATATAGATATCTGCCGGAGAAAATTTTGACTTTTGTGGCAACCTCATTAGGCATTTCCCCTGCCAAGGTTTATGGGGTTGCTACTTTCTATTCCCATTTCGCTCTCCAGCCAAAAGGGAAATATGTAATTAAAGTTTGTAATGGCACCGCGTGTCATGTTAGAAATTCATTACCGATTGTTGATACAATTTACAAAAAATTAAGTCTCACGGAGACTAAGAACACTACGGATGATATGATGTTTACTCTGGAAATGGTTTCTTGTTTAGGTGCTTGCGGACTTGCACCTGTTGTAGTAATAAATGAAGAAGTCCATTCCCTGATGACACCTGAAAAAACTATTGCTGCCATCGATGCGATTATTAAGGAGGATGTTTATGAAACCGCAGTTAATTAATCTTGATAAGATAAAATCAGACTACCTTGATCAATATAGTCTTATAAAAAGAAGAGTAATAATTTGTGCAGGTACTGGATGCGTGGCAAATGGCTCACTTAAAATATTTACTCACTTTGAAAAACTTTTAGAAGAAAATGGAATTAAGCATGTAATTTCTCTCGAACTTAAAGAAGAAAAAGAAGAAAATAAAGACAACGTTCTACTATCAGGAAGTGGCTGTCAAGGATTCTGCCAGATGGGTCCACTCGTTACTATCGAGCCGGATGAAATCATGTACGTTAAAGTAAAGATCGAAGACGTTGAAAGAATTATAAAAGAAACATTAATAAATAATAAAGTAATAACTGATTTAGTCTATACGGATCCACGTAACGGCAATAAATGCAAAGGCATTAATGAAATTCCATTTTATAATCAACAAAGTCGATTTGTATTAAAAAAATGCGGTAAGATTAATCCTGATGACTTAAATGAGTATATCTCTTTAGGGGGATATGAAGGTGCAAGAAAAGCCTATCTCGATATGTCTCCTAAAGACGTATGTGATGAAGTAATATTTAGTGGACTTAGAGGCAGAGGTGGTGGAGGATTCCCAACCGGAACAAAATGGGAATTAGCGCTTAAAGAAAAATCGGATAAAAAATATATAATCTGCAATGGTGATGAAGGAGATCCAGGTGCGTTTATGGATCGTAGCATTATGGAAGGGAATCCTCATTCAGTTATAGAAGGAATGATGATAGCCGCACGTGCTATCGGTGCTGACGAAGGATATATATATGTAAGAATGGAATATCCATTGGCTGTTCGAAGACTATTTTCAGCAGTTAAAAAAGCTGAAGATTTGGGGCTATTAGGAGAGAATATTTTTGGTACAGGACTTTGTTTCAAAATTACAATAATGGAAGGCGCTGGTGCATTCGTATGTGGTGAAGAAACTGCTCTAATGTCTTCAATTCAAGGAGAGAGAGGGATGGCAAATCCCAAACCCCCTTTCCCATCTCAGTCAGGTTTATTTGATAAACCGACTGTTATTAATAATGTTGAAACCCTTAGCTCAGTAACTTTAGTATTACGTCTTGGAGCAATGGAATTTGCAAATAGAGGATCAAAAAAATCTCCAGGCACAAAAACTTTTGCTTTAACGGGACATGTTGCCAATACGGGACTAATTGAGGTTCCATTAGGGACTACATTAAGAGAGATTGTTTATAATATAGGTGGTGGTGTAATTAATGAAGATGGTACTCTTTCCAATGAAGGGTTAAAAGCTGTGCAGATTGGCGGACCATCAGGGGGTTGTCTTACTGAAGAACATCTCGACCTCCCATTAGATTTCGATAACGTTATACGGGTCGGTGCCATGATCGGTTCGGGTGGATTAGTTGTAATGAATAAGCAGACTTGTATGGTTTCGATTGCACGTTATTTCATGCAATTCACTCAAAATGAATCTTGCGGTAAATGTGTTCTGTGCCGTGAAGGTACTAAGCAAATGCTTTCATTATTAAATGATATTGTTGAAGGGAAAGCAAATGAAACAACTCTTCCACTATTAGAAGACCTTGCAAAAGCAGTAAAACTTGGATCACTTTGCGGACTTGGTAAAACAGCTCCTAATCCGGTGCTCTCTACTCTTACATATTTTAAGGAAGAATACCTAGCTCATATTCAACAGAAACGCTGTCCAACAAAAAGATGTAAAGCATTACTTACACCCACGATTGATGAAGAAAAATGCAAAGGTTGCGGAGTATGTATTAAAAAATGTCCTACCGGGGCTATATCCGGTAATAGGAAAGAGCCACATGTAATTGACGAATCACTATGTATTAAATGCATGGCTTGTTATGATGCTTGCAAATTAAATGCAGTTATTATCGGAGCTTAATTATGAAAAAGAATACAATTAATATAAATGGTAGAGAAGTAGAATTTAATGCTGAACGAAATCTTCTCGAAGTAATACGAAATGCTAATATTGAAATACCAACATTCTGCTACCATTCCGAATTAAGTACTTATGGCGCATGTAGAATGTGCGTAGTTGATATTGAAGGAAAAGGAATTGTTACATCTTGTACTGTCATACCGGAAACAGGACTTAAAGTAAAAACACATACAAAACAAGTTCGTGATATCAGAAAAATTGCTCTTGAACTTTTGCTTGCAAATCACGATAAAAGTTGTACAACATGTGTGAAAAGTGCAAGCTGTAAACTACAAGATTTGGCAAATAAATTAGGCGTAGATAAAGTTCGCTTCAAAATGACTGAAGAAGTTAAACCGATTGATTGGTCATCGGATGCATTAGTAAGAGATAATAATAAATGTATTTTATGTGGTGATTGCGTAAGAGCATGTTATGAAATTCAAGGTATTGGTGCAATTGATTTTATTAATCGTGGTTCTAAAGTATCCGTTAGTCCGGCATTCGGAAAAGACCTTGCCAAGGTAGAATGCGTGGATTGTGGTCAATGCGCAAGAGTATGTCCTACCGGGGCTATTACACCCAAATTCCAAATAAATGAAATCTGGAAAGAGATTGATAATCCAAATAAAACAGTTGTAGCACAGATTGCTCCGGCAGTAAGAGTTGCCATCGGTGAATTATTTGGAATGAAACCAGGTACTTTATTAATTGGTCAGATATCAGCGGCTCTTAAAATGATCGGTTTCGATAAAGTATTTGATACTTCATTTGCTGCGGATTTGACTGTAATCGAAGAAACGAATGAATTTATAAATAGAAAATCTACAGGTGAGAAACTACCTCTCTTTACTTCATGCTGTCCGGGATGGGTTAAATACGCCGAGCAATATTTCCCTGAATTTCTTCCTAATTTGTCTTCATGCAAATCTCCACAACAGATGTTTGGCTCTGTGGCTAAAGAAATTCTCCCTGAGCAGTTGGATGTAAAAAGGGAAGACCTTGTTATAGTTTCAATTATGCCGTGCACTGCTAAAAAAGTGGAAGCAAATAGAAACGAGTTTATTAAAGGTAAAGAGAAAGAAGTTGATTATGTAATTACTACTCAAGAATTAGCGGCAATGATTAAACAAGCCGGAATCGATTTTGAAAATCTAACACCTGAATCACTTGATTTACCTATGGGATTTAAGACCGGTGCCGGAGTAATTTTCGGTAATAGCGGCGGTGTTTCTGAAGCAGTTCTTAGATATGCTTATGAAAAAATTAATGGAGTCCGTCTTAATCATGTGGAGTTTTCAGAAATCAGAGGAACTGAATCAATTCGCGAAGCAAGCATCCAATTAAATGGTGCTACTGTTAATATGGCAATCGTTAGTGGACTTAAAAATGCAAAAGAACTAATAAACAAAATTAAAAATGGCGAAGCTCAATATGATTTAGTGGAAGTAATGGCATGTCCGGGTGGTTGCATCGGTGGAGCAGGACAACCATATATTTTTGATGAAAGGGCAAAGAATGAAAGAACTAAAGGTCTTTTCGATAATGATAAAACTTTGCAGTTACATAAATCGCAGGATAATCCATATATCCAAGAATTGTATAAAAACCTACTTTTAGAGCCGGGAAGTAGTAAGGCACACTATTTGCTACATACTACGTATCACAACAGAAAACGTGTTTTTGATTCGGAATTGAGCTTAATTGACGGAATCGATTCCCAAAAGATAGAAATCAAGGTTTGTGTGGGCACTAATTGTTATTTGAAAAAGTCGCAAAAATTAATGGCTGGTCTTCTTAAGCATCTTGAAGATAAAAATCTTAAGAACGCTGTCGATCTCAATGCTACCTTCTGTATGGAGAAGTGCAGTGAAGGACCTAACGTTATGATTGCAGGAGAACATATTCCTCAATGTACTTTAGAAAAAGCAATAACTGCCCTGAATAAAAAATTGGAAACGGTTAATGAAACAGGGTCAAATTTTATATACAAATAAGGCACGATGCAAAGATTGTTATCGCTGCCTCAGAAACTGCCCGGTCGATGCAATTAGTATGAGGGATGGGCAGGCTTATGTCGAAATTGAAAAATGTATTTTATGCGGCACTTGCATAAAGGAGTGTCCGCAGAACGCTAAACAATTCCGGCGTGATATTGATAAAGTAAAGTTCTACTTAAGAGATGGAGAAAATATTGCCATATCTCTTGCCCCTTCATTTCCGGCAATTTTTGAAGCATGGGAGGCAGAGAGAATTCCGACTCTATTAAGAAAACTTGGCTTTTCGTATATATCTGAAACTGCCGAAGCCGCTTATTTTGTAGCAAAAGAAACTACTAAAGTTTTTACCGAAAATAAAAACGGTCTTTGTATAGGTACTTCTTGTCCATCGTTTGTTCAGTATATAGAAAAATATAATCCTGAATTAGTAAAAGATTTAGTTCCTGTTGTTTCTCCTATGATTGCGCATGCAAAAAGATTAAAATCAAAACTTGGAAAAGAAACAAAGGTTATTTTTGTTGGTCCGTGTCTTGCAAAAAAGAATGAGGCTGAAAGAGAAGAATATAAAGGTTTAGTTGATATTGTGCTAACTTTTACTGAATTACTCGAATGGATCGAAGAAGAGAAGATTGATTTTAGACTTCTAGAGCCGGGAGATTTTGATGAAGCCGCCTCCAAAGATGCCCGTCTTTATGCTCTTTCGGGAGGTATGGCTAAGACTGCCGAATTAGAAACTGACAATCTTAATTCAACCGTTTATTCAGTTAGTGGATTTGAAAGAATTGATGATGCTATTCGTTCGTTCCAAGGCACTAAAGATAAAATTTTTGTTGAACCCCTTGTTTGTTCCTCGGGATGTATTAGTGGTCCCGGACTTCCCAATACTAAATTTACTTTCGCACGTAAAGAAAGAGTGATTAATTATTCTAAGAATAAGTTAGACACTTCTGAATTTATACCCGAACAGATTGTTAATCTCAAGACATCGTTTAATAATAATTTAGCTATAATCAACAGGGACTATTCCGAAGAACAGATACGTCATATTTTTGAGCAGACAGGAAAAGCAAATCCCGAAGATCAATTAAACTGCCAAGCTTGCGGATTCGACTCATGCCTTGAAAATGCGAAAGCAATTCTTAATGGAATGGTAGAAATTGAATCGTGCATTCCATTTATGAAACGGCTTGCAGAACAAAGAACGGATAAGGTAATTGATACTTCTCCAAATGGTATTGTAGTTCTTAATAAGGAATTAGAAATTATTCACATGAATCCTGCATTCAAAAAATTCTTTATGTGTAATAATTCTGTTATCAATAAAAGAATCTCTTACTTAATGGATCCTGAGCCATTTATTAAGTTAAGGGAAAGCGAAGAAGAAAAAATTGAAATCAATACAACGCATACAAATTATAATTTAGTCTGCCGCCAGATAATCTATAAGCTAAAGGATGAAGAACAGATCGTTGGAATATTTGTAGATATAACTAAAAATCTAGCTGATGTAGAAAAATTGGATTCACTTCGTAAAAAAACAATCATGCAAGCGGAGGAGCTTTTAGAGCATCAAATTACTATGGCGCAACAACTCGCTAAACTTCTCGGTGAAAGCACTGCTAAAGGTGAAGAGCTTGTGGAGAATCTTGTTAAACTTACCGATGATGAGAAATATAAAAACTCCGGCAAAAAGAATAGTTGGAAATGGGATACATCCACACAGAAATAATTACGAATCAGATATCCAAAAAGGTTAATAAACCTAATGGAGACGTTACCGGTAATTTCCGGGACAATACTTCTACTATTCATTTCTTATGCGATGGCGTCGGCTCCGGTCTCAAAGCAAACCTTGCCGCCACTATGACTATATCGCGAATGAAGGAGATGATTGCTTCCGGGTTTACTCTTCGGCAGACTTTCAATTCCGTAATTAAAACAATGGAAGATGCACGTTCTAAAGACCTTCCATGTGCTTTCTTCTCATCTATCAGAATCTTGAATGATGGAGTAGCTTCCGTTTTTACTTATGATATGCCTGAACCAATATTCGTAGCAAAAAGATATTCTACTTTGTTAAAAGGAATAACCCATCAATTCGGAGATGGTGTTGTAAGCGAATGGAATTGCTCGCTTGCGATTGGCGAAGGTCTTTTATTAATGAGCGATGGTATAACTCAAGCCGGACTTGGAAAAGGTCTTCCTTATGGCTGGGGGAGTGAGAATGTAAATAAATTTGTTAATGATGCTCTTAAGAATGGAGCAAGAACAAGCGAACTTCCTAAGTTAATAATTGATGAAGCTCTCCGCTATTGGCATAATGAACCGGGAGATGATTTGACTATCTCTTTCGTACATTGTCGGAAAGGTCGAGTAGCAAATCTTTTTAGCGGTCCGCCGGCTAAACCAGAAGATGATTATAATTTAGTCTCAAGATTCCTTGCTAATGACGGACTTAAAATTGTATGCGGGGCTACTACAGCTAAGATTACGGCAAAAGTGCTTAATAAAGAATTTGAGATTAACCCAAGTTTTAATAGTATGATCGCCCCTCCCGATTATTCAATAGAAGGAATTGACCTTGTTACAGAAGGTGCTGTTACTCTTAATCAATTATATAACGTATGGGACGAAAATTTTTCTAAGTTTGAAAAGAATAGTGCCGTTACTGAACTTTACTCAATGCTTAACGG
>JBAYVI010000135.1:0-8463 GCA_041674625.1 Melioribacteraceae bacterium
AACGAAAGTCAAACTAATTTGTTCGTATATTGGAAAATCTGGGAATGGGCTGCAAAATACCTAACAATAAATAATGATTTTAGCGAAAAAATTATCACTACAAATGTTGATGGATTTACAGGTGTCTATTCTGTAAACGATTTGTTACCATATCAAACAACTCCGGGAGGAGAGATAGGTGTAAATCTTTACAAAGGGATTCAGGATAATTGGGCAGCAAGGCAGGCGCACAATCTTGTGAGCATAAACTTAAATTGCAAGGATGCTATTCTTAATGCCAGTAATGATGAAGAGACAGATAAAATGGCAAAGATTCAATATTTTTTGAACCCACAGTCCAATAAGAGGATAGTTGTGTTTGGACATACACATCGTTCAGATATTATTCCTTCTTATAATCTCAAAGGGGAAAAAGCAATTTATGCCAATTCTGGTACATGGATTGACCATAGTCCAATAGAGAAAGGACCAACACACACTTTTGTAGTAATAGAACCGCAGAATAGTGAAGTTAATTCACTGACCTATGTGAGATTATATAATTTCTTAGGTGAAAGATTTACAGAGATGGCAAAAAACTCATTGCGACTTTAATACCTGAGAATATAGTAAATCGAATTTTTAATAATTGGTAAACGGTCGGATATTTCAAAATGAAGCATGCAAAAATGGAATGTCCGACCGTTTTGCTATTTAATCCGATTTTGCTTTTGATATCCAAAATAGCATTTCTAGAATATTATGCGCAATATTGCATAGAGAATTTTGTAATATTAGACATTAATTGGATAAATAAAGATGGACTTACCAGCTTTTAGAAAAACTGTAAGAGAAATAATATTACCATTAGGATTTACGGCAATTGGTTTAGGTTTTGCATTTTTGTTAAAAAAATTATTACATCTCGATCTTTCCAAACTAGAACTCTCGGTAATCGCTTTTATCGTAACGAGTATCTCCGTATTATGGCTCTTTCCAAGAGTTTTTAAAATCCCATTTGGGAAAGTCAGTATATCTAATTTTGTTAAAAAAGTTGGCTTAAAAAAACCAAAAAGAGTTTATCTGTTTGTATTATTAGGTGTTATTGCGGCTTTTTTTACCTTATCGGGTATGCTTTTAGGTTCGATACTAACAGGGAAATATATATTTTCGTTTTCAACTATTACAGTAACTCAAGCTGTTTTTAGTTTAACTCCAGGGATATGGGAAGAAGTACTTTGCCGTGGCGTAATAATGATAGTGGTCCTTCGCATAACAAAATCATACAAAAAAGCTTTAATCATTCAAATATTTCTTTTTGGCATAGTACATATCAAAGGAATAGATCTACTTTCTTTTGTTGATGCTTTCTCAGTTGTAATTATTGCAATTGCATTTACATACATTGCTCTTAAAACAAAGTCATTAATACCCGGTATTATCTTCCATTATTTACATGACACTTTACTTTTCGCAGTCCAATTACCAGACGATAATTATATTGGATTTTACGATAATGCACTTTTTTATTCAGCATTATGGTTATCGGTAGCAATATCAATTGTAGTAGTAAAAAAACTTGTTGAAAAGTATAGTATTGTAAGTGATTATGATTTTTATAAAGAGGGTAGCGGAATAGAATATAAATTTTAATCAACCGATTAGCGGTGCGGAAGGAAATTGCTTTAACTATGCAACGTTCTATTCCGCCAAAAATTATGTACAATAAACAAATAGAGAACATGAAAACAAACTTCAATTTAATATTAATTGTAACAATTGTTTTGTCATTGCTGACTGGTCATTGTTTTGCTCAAAAATCTTCTGGCAGAGTTATGGAAAGCTAAAAACGAATTCAAATATCACGTACTTTCACAATATCCTGAGTATCAATTTATTGCAGAATTTGAAAATGAAAGGAACAACAACATTGTTAAAAACATACGGAGAGTGGTTGAAGAAAACCCAGACAAAAATGTGTTGATTGCAATTGGGATAGACCATAAGTATTACATTGAAGAAGAGCTTCAAAAACTTGGGATAAAAATTTATCAAGTTGAAAACATTGAACAGTTTGAAAAATAACGGCGTATGACACGGTTAAGATAACAGAAGAAAAAAATTAATACAGACTAATAAATAGGCAGCATCAAAATACTTAAAAACTAAACAATAGGAATTACAATGAAAAAGCTATTTTTTATGATAATAATTTCGGTTTTCACTTTATCGCTATTTGCTCAGGATAAGAGTCATGAAGTTGTTTCGGAAGTAAAAGAACTTACAGATTTTCATGAAGTGATTTACCAAATATGGCATACAGGCTGGGCAGATAAAGATATTAAATTATTAAGCTCGATTGCACCAGAACTAGAAAAGAATGGTGAAAGTGTTGTCAATGCGAAATTACCCGGAATATTACGAGATAAAAAAGCAAAATGGGACGAAAATGTAAAGAATCTAATCGGGTGCATTAATGAATATAAAGCAGCTGTAACAAAAAAAGATTCAGCAGGTTTATTAAATGCTGCCGAAAAGCTACATACTCAATACGAAATACTAGTTAGAATTGTAAAACCAAAATTGAAAGAAATTGACGCATTTCATCAAGTGTTATATACACTTTACCATTATTATTCTCCTGAAAATCAATATGAAAAAATCAAAGAAGCAGTTGGGCAGTTAAAAGAGAGAGTTGTTGATATTTCAAAAGCTCAATTATCTGCAAAACAAAAAGTGAAAGAAGAATCATTTAAAAAATTAGCAGCTGAATTAAGTGTTGCCGTTGACAAATTAGAGATTGTTGTAAATGAAGGTAATAATAAAAAGAGTATTCAGGATGCAGTAGAGAATATGCATTCAAAATATGAAGAATTAGAAAAAGTATTTGATTAAATAATGGGATTTTTTTCGAACGAAGAAAAATTATAAATGAAAAGACAGATTAAATTAACCGCATTGATTCTTATATGTGCTACTTCTCTTATTTTTGCACAAGAATCTATCTCTTTACGAGAAAGAATAACACAAATTGTGGAAGGTAAAAATGCTATTGTGGGAATTGCTTTGGAAGGGTTTGATGGAAAAGATACGTTATCAATAAATGGCTCAAAGAGATTTCCAATGCAGAGCGTATTTAAATTTCATATTGCATTGGCAGTCTTAAATGAGGTTGATAAAGGAGAATTAAATCTAAACCAAAACATTACAATCAGCAAAGAAGATTTGATCCCTGATTTATATAGCCCCATCCGCGATAATTACCCCCATGGTACAACTATGAAATTATCTGAAATTCTAACATATACTGTGGCAGAAAGTGATAATGTCGGTTGTGATATATTATTAAAACTTATTGGAGGTCCGCAAGTTGTCGAAAAATATTTACACAGCAAAAATATTGATGATGTTGCTATAATATATAATGAAAAAGATCAACAAAGTAACTGGGAAAATCAATTTCAAAATTGGACAACTCCACAAGCCGCTAATCAGACACTGATAAAGTTTTACGAGAACAAAAGCAATTTACTTTCCAAAAGTAGTTATGATTTTTTATGGAAGACGATGGAAGGTAGTAAAACGGGCAAAAAAAGTATTAGAGGGGAATTACCAAAAAACAGTGTGGTTGCTCATAAAACCGGTCATTCAGGTAAAAATAAAAATGGCATTACCGCAGCAGTTAATGATATCGGAATAGTTTTCCTTCCAAATGGAAAGTACTTTTATTTAACTGTTTTTGTAAGTAACTCAAAGGAAGATGAAGAAATAAATCAGAAAATTATTGCAGAAGTATCAAGAGCAAGTTGGGATTATTTTATTAAAGAATAAGAAAGGAAAAAGAAGGTAAAATGGATAAAGATAAAATTAAATTAGAAATTAAAAAATCCTACGGTGAAATTGCAAAAGGTAATATTCAGGTAGGCTGCTGTTCAACGGAAAATGGGTGTTGCTCAACAGACGAATTTAGCACTTGTATGGCGGAAGATTATTCGGAAATAGCAGGCTATCAAAAAGATGCCGACTTATCATTGGGCTGTGGACTTCCGACTGAAATTGCAAATATTCAAGAAGGCGATACAGTTATTGATCTTGGTTCAGGCGCAGGGAATGATGCTTTTATTGCTCGGAGCATTGTAGGTGAATCAGGCAAAGTAATTGGAATAGATATGACACAAGAAATGGTAAATCGAGCATTGCAAAACAACCAGAAATTGGGTTATAAAAATGTAGAATTCGTATTAAGTGAAATTGAAAATATGATGTCTATTCAAAGTAATATTGCTGACGTTATAATCAGCAATTGTGTTATGAATCTTGTGATTGATAAAGAAAAAGCGTTCTCGGAAATTTTTAGAGTTTTGAAATTGGGCGGACATTTTAGTATTTCTGATATAGTATATGCCGGCTCAATACCGGTTGGCGTACTAAATGCATCTGAAATGCACGTAGGTTGTGTATCGGGAGCAAGTGAGAAGGATGAATATTTAAGAATTATCGAAAAAGTAGGTTTCAGAAATATTCAAATCAAAAAAGAAAGAAAGATTGAATTGTCGGACGAATTACTTCTAAAATATTTGAACGAAAAAGAATTGAGTGACTACAAAAATTCAGGTTCAGGAATATTTAGTGTAACAATTTATGCAGATAAATTAGAAGAAGGGAATTGTTCTGATTCTTCAGGCGGCTGTTGCTGCAATGGTGCTACTAATAATAGAAAAGAAGAGACTAAAAAATCGAATTGTTGTGGTTAAAATTGGTTAGTATAAATACAGAGGCAATTGAAATTGAATTCAGCATTTATTACTAAAATTAAGAATGATTTAAGGGAAAGTCAGATTAATTGGAAAGTTATTGTTTCTATAATCCCGATTGCCTTTTTAACATTTTTATTTCATGAATTGGGACATTGGACTTTTGGAGAATTATTAGGAAATGAAATGACGTTAAGTCTGAATAATTCTACAACAAAAAACGGTTATTTCCTTAATGACTCAGATGCATTATGGTCTGCAGTAGGAGGTCCTTTATTTACAATAATTCAAGCCCTAATATTCCTATTTGTTACTTGGAAAACCAAATCAAACATTGCATATTCGATTGCATTCTTTGCAGTATTTTCACGTTTTTTCTCAATTGTTTTTGGTGGAATCAATCTTCAAGATGAAGCAAGGATTGCATCACTTTTAGGAATAAATAAATACTTAATTGCCGCAATTGTGTTATCGATACTTTCATTAATTTTGTGGAAATGTAACAGGATTATGAAAATAAATTTGAAGGCATTAGGATATTATATAGTTATTGGAGTTTTTGCAATTTTAATTGTAATAGGATTTAATGAATTAATTTGAGAGAAATTCATTTTCTGATTTTGGACGAGCACCGTTAATGCAGTTTTCAAAAGCATAAAATTAACTAGAATTAAATTCATAACTGCTCAATACAAATCAGATGTTAATTAAAAATTAATAAAATTAACAACTTATTACCGGACTTATCAATTATATTAGTTTCTAATAGAATTAATTATCTTTGACTATGGATATTCTTAGTCTAACTTAAGCGCATAAACTTGACTATACCACCTCTGCAAAAAGAAAAATTAATATCGAAAAAGTCTGAGCATTGCAATACACGTATGCCCAAAAAATCAAATATTTTGTGCATAGCTAAATCCCTTTGCGCAATAATCGAAGGAAATAATGCATAGATCAATTTTTATTTACATACGTGACTCATTTATATCGTTTTTAGAGAATATAAATGGCTCAAAATATTTCCAATTACGCTTAGTAAAGGGAAAAAGTTATTTGGCGAAGGAACGATACCGGCGGCATTTACATTAATAGAAAATGCAGTTACAGCAATGGGAATAATCTTTGCAAATTATAAACGAGCCGAGGAAATCATAACCGTTATAGTTGGAGAATAATTGGTGAGAAGTTAGTGTTCATGGCGATTAGTTGGCGTTTATTAAGAATCTCACCAAAAAACAAAAAAATATATTCCGTGAGGCAACGAGTGCAAATTTTGCGATAGTTCAGAACGAAAGCAAAGGAGGATTTAAAATATTATAATGCGTTTCCCAAATAATTTCATTTTTCACTTAATTAAGAAGGACTGGAAGTTTTTGAAGTCGCAAATTGCGACATCAAATTCAGTAATAGATTTATTGTTTAAAATACAATTTTGATACAAGTGGGGAGATTTATGAATCCAAAACAATATGAAGAATTAGTTTGCGAATACTTTCGTAACAAGGGTTATGATGTAGAAGCCACTCCATATAGTAATGATTATGGTGTTGATCTATTTGCAACTAAAGACAATGAAAAAATTGCTGTTCAAGCAAAAATGTATGGCAGTGGTACAAGGAAAATTAATCGTCAAATGATTATGGAACTCCATGGAGCAAAGGACTATTTTGACTGCACAAAAGCTGTTATTGTGACAGATGGAATATTACTTTCTGATGCAATTGAAGTAGCCGACAAATTGAAAATTGATATTCTGAAAATTGACAGTTCAGTTTCGTTGACGGAAGAAGAATCAACAGCAAATGAGGAATCATTTGAAAGCATTTGGGAGAAGTATATTATTCCATTGGAAGGCAAAAAGTTAACAAGAGCCGGAGGGGAAACAAATGAAATCCTCAATGTGGATTGGTGTGAAGTGGAACGAGTTACATCAAAAGGGAATAGAGGGAAAATTAAAATCGAAATATTTAAACAAGCCATCAACAAACTTTTGGCAGAGGGTTCTATCACTCGTGACTACATCAATCAAAATTATATTGGAAGAGCATCGTCTGGTGTAATCTTAATTTTATCTCAAGTCCCATTTTTCGAACTTACGGACAAACCAATGGGATTAAAATATATTAAATAACAAACAATCAAGAGTTTGCATTTAAATTGTATTATGTAGAATATTGTATAAAGAGTTTTATTTGTGTTCGCCGTAAGTAGACAGATTAAGAAACTAATAGAGCGACTAATAAAGAGAACTAAATGCAAAAATATTCAGTAAACCAACACTTAATTGAGACCATTTTAGCTTGGGTAAATTCAGGTGAAATTGCAATTCCGGAAATTCAAAGACCTTTTGTTTGGGACAGTTCAAAAGTCCGTGATTTAATGGACAGTTTGTATCAGGGTTATCCAATTGGTTATATAATTGCTTGGAGAAATCCTAACGTAAGACTAAAGGATGGGAGTTTAAGCGAAGGGAAAAAAGTTCTAATTGATGGACAACAACGAATAACTGCTTTGACGGCAGCTGTGATTGGGCAATATGTTATAAATAAAACTTATCAGCGTGTTAAAATTAAAATTTCCTTCAACCCCATTGACGAGAGATTTGAAGTTCAAAACCCTGCAATTCAAAAAGATAAAACCTGGTTACACGATATTTCAGAAGTTATTAATGGCAGTGTATTAAAAATTGTGCGAGAATATTTAAAGCTCAACCAAGGCGCTGATGAGGAGCATATTGAAAAGACAATAACAAAGCTAATTAATATCCCCAAAAAGCAAATTGGACTTATCGAACTCTCACCAGATCTTGATATCGAAACTGTCACTGAAATATTTATACGTATCAATTCCAAAGGTGTTGTTTTAAGTCAGGCTGACTTCGCAATGAGTAAAATTGCTGCCGACACAGAAAATGGTGGAAATGATTTGAGAAAGGCAATTGACTATTTTTGCCATTTAGCAATTGCTCCTGAATTTTATAAGCACATTGTTGACAACGACAAAGAGTTTGCAAAAACGGAATATTTTCAAAAAATGAATTGGCTCAAAACTGAGAATGAAGATCTTTTTGATCCTGATTACAATGATTTAATTCGTGTTGCTTTTACTTCTCAATTTAACAGGGGAAGACTCTCTGACCTGGTTAGTTTACTTTCAGGAAGGAATTTTGAAACAAGGACTTATGAATCTGAAATATCACAACAATCATTTAAAACACTTAAAAAAGGTGTATTAAATTTTATAAATGAAACTAACTTTAAGCGTTTTTTAATGATTATAAAGTCAGCCGGATTCATATCACCCGGACTTATTCGTTCTCAAAATGCAGTAAATTTCGCATATATAGTTTACCTTAAATTAAAAGACTTTGGGATTAGTTCTGTATTAATTGAAAGCTTTGTTAAACGTTGGTTTGTTTATTCTGTTTTGACAGGTAGATATTCAGGTTCGCCAGAAAGTTTGTTTGATTTCGACATTAAGCAAATCTCTCAAAAACCATTTGAAGAATACTTGAAAGAAAAGGAAGATGGAGAACTATCAGATGCCTTTTGGAATGCTTCATTACCACAAAGTTTGGATACTTCGGTTGGAAGTAGTCCCTACTTCCATGTTTTTCTTGCTGCTCAGGTCAAAGCCAATGATAGAGGATTTTTATCAAAAGATGTTTTGGTTAGCGATTTAATTTCACTTCGTGGAGATATTCACCATTTATTTCCAAAGGACT
>JBAYVI010000136.1:0-8422 GCA_041674625.1 Melioribacteraceae bacterium
GGATCTCTATTAGTTAAAGCTGAAGGAACTAGGCGATACTTTATTAGTGCCTCTGGGAGATTCGCCAATTTCCCATATTTCGCTAATTTATTCCACAAAACAATATCTTCAAAATGATGCCTAATGCTGACAGGATAGCCTCCACATTTAATAACGATATCTTTCCGCATCATTACAGAGCTGTGATAAAATGGATTAATAGGCAAATTGTTCTTAATACTTTCCCAGCTTAGATTCTGTTCTGTAGTATAAAGTTCATTGCCATCCTTATCAATGATAATAGCATTTGAACCGATAGCAACAAAATCCAGATTTGTATTTAAAAAATCGTACTGATTTTTCATCCTATTCGTCAAAGCAATATCGTCAGCATCAAGCCTCATTATCAAATTCGACTCAGCAATTTCAATACCTTTGTTTAATGTTTTACTTAACCCCTCATTGCTTTTATGAAATATTTTAATTCTTGTATCTTTAAATGAATTTGCAATCTGCAAACTATTATCTGTTGAACCATCGTCAATGAGAATTAATTCAAAATCCTCAAAATCTTGGTTGAGAATACTTTCAATAGCTTCTTTTAAATATAATTCTGTGTTATAGAATGCAGTTACTACTGAGATTAATGGCATATTAGTCAATTTCTTAGGATAAGTTTAAATAGTCTTTTCTTCCAGAACACCCATCCATTATTTGAGTTAAGAATATTAATAATAGAAGCGAGATTTTGTAATAAGAAACTCACAAACAATTTTTTTGAAATGTAAATTGGTGGATTTAATAAGTCTATAAAATTCTTCTTTGATACGTTAATTAATTCTAATAATTCAAATTCTGCGATATTTTTACTTAATAATTTTTCAAATAATGATTCGTTACTAACTAATAGATTTTTACTAATTAACAACTGCGATGCAAAAAGAATATCAATTTTTGTGCTGTTAAAAATATAATTACGATAATAGTAAGTTAATAATGAATGTGGTAGCTTTGTATTGATATTAAAATTCATAATAGAGATTTGAATTTCATTTTTATCATTTGTCAACATGTTAATTCCATGAATTTTAAGTTTGTCTGATTCCCAATAATCTCCATTACACATGAAAGCAACAACCGGATATTTTATTTTTTGAATAGCTGCGTGGAAATCTTCACAAAGATCAAATTTCTCTAAATTGAATAAACTCTTGATTTTTGAATTTATTACGATAACTTGATACTCAACATTTTTTTGGTTTTTAAGTGATTTTAAAGTTTTATTATTTAGCTTAGTACCCTTTCCTATACTAACAATAACACTTATTCGAATAGGAGTTCCAAATTTACTAAGACTATCTATTTTCTCACATTCAGAAAATATTTCTTGAAATCTTTTTTCCCAAGTATGTGATGTAATAGCTCTCAAGTATGAATTTTTTGCTATTCTTTCTCTTTCAGAATCATTATTCAAATAATAATTGATCTTTTGAAATAAGTCTTCCTTGTCAGTAAAGGTTATCAGTTCATTTCTTAAATCAAAATAATCTTGCAAGTTTTCATTGTGTGTTGTCAATTGGAATGAACCGGAACCTGCAATTTCAAAAGTTCGTCCTTTTACTTGAATTGAGGAAGACGTGCTCGCAGAAGATGGATTAAGCACAATTTTGGCTCTATTGAGGACCTTATTGAATTCTTGATAAGATATTACTCCACCCCAACAATCATTTAAACTAGCCTCTTTATCCCACCCTTTTCCATATAGCTTTAAATTTACTCCATTGCTTATTAAATATTCGAATATTTTTTTTCTATCACTATGTACTGCTCCTATAAACACTACATCTAAATCTTTTGGTATCGAGATTGGAGAAAAAATTTCCGGAGAAAAACCCCATTGCGAGTAAATAACATTGTGTATTTTATTTTCAATATACTTCTTTGACAAATTAGGGTAAGTTGTAACTATGTAATTAAAATAAGTCGTAATATGTTTTGTTATTATATCAAACATCCAATCATCATCAGTTATAAAACATAATTTTTTACAATCTAAAAAATGTAACATATTCATTTTAATAGGGAATAATCCAAATTGAAAAATAATTAAATCGATATTATATTTTTTGACCGTATTACTTATTAGTTTATAATTCAATTTATGATCCATATAATCATAAATTTCTAATAAATGCCTGCTATTTGAAACTGAGATGAAATGGGACCAATGATTTGCAAAAAAACTACTTTTCTCATTAGTAATGATTAATATATTTTTGTCTTGAATATTATTTTTATTCTTCATTTTTTATAATTTAGTCAATTCAAAAATTCCACAACCGTAAGTACAACCATAATTTGTATGACTTCTACTGTCAAGTTCTACATCTTCTTTTAGATCACCATTGTCGTCAACAAATGAAAATCTATCTATAAAATATCTATCCTTAAATATTCCTAATAGATAATCAACACTAAATACACGGTGAGCGTTAAACTCTATTCTCTGCGGACCTATTGGACTTGAAAAATAAAACTTACCATTTTTTTAAGCATTTTATAAATATTATCAAAACCTATTAAGTGGCCATTGTAGTTAACAGAGTCACCATATCTGCCTAATCCAAAATGCTCAATTGCATGTAAGCTTGAAATTGAATCGCAAAAGCCTTCAAATTCCTCACTTAATTCTTCCATTAAATCCATCTGAACAAACTCAATATTTCTTATATCACTTTTTAAATTACGTACATCCATGATTATTATTGGACGAAAGGTCGCAACATGAGCAACAAAACCATCTATTCGCGAACCGATATCTATATGTTTTGTAGGTTGATTTTGAAAAATTCTCCGCGCAATAACCAGGTCTTGATGAAAGTAATGACCTTTTGCAGTCCCACTTTCTAATACTCTATCTATTAAACATGGGAAAATTTTTGTTATTGGGAATGGGGCTTTAGGAGGAATTTGACTTTTAATCTTTTTTAGGTCACTATAGAAATGCGGAATTTCTTTAAATGATAAAATCATTTTTTTAATATTTAATCCAAAAAGTTGTATTATATTATTAACTTCTTTGATAATATTTCTCATATTTCTATTTTTAATTTTATGATATGATCTGTTATTGTAGAATTTTTTTTGAAAGCATTTCATTTATTATACTTTCTATTTTGTAATCTTGTGGTATAAGAATGTCATACGTATCTGTAGAATCATAAATACTTCCAAAAATCATTTTTTGTTTTTCAATATAATCACAAAAATCAGTATAGTTAAAGCTGCTAAGATTAAATATCATTGAAGAATAATTTTCCCATTCATTTAAAAGGGTAGAGATAGATCTATTTACAAACTCAGATCGATTTAATTTATTAATTATAAGCTCGTTACTAGAATACCGTTTAAGATGAATCACTTTATTTATCACGCCATTTTCAGCTATCTGTGTCGGCTTAAATAATTTATTTACTGATACGCTTAAAAAATCATCATTTACCATCAAGCTATTTTTAATTTTATTGGCTAATAAATTATGACTAGCAAAACTTTTCAAAGCATCAGCAAATGGAATATTCCTTTTTATAAATTTAGTTATTGCTTTTTTTCTACTCATTGAACTTAGTTTCGATTTATAATCAATTAGCTCAGGGTAAGTATCAAAATGGTAATTTTTGATTACAAATTTTCTTAAAAAGGAGTGACAACTATTTTCTTCACCAACAATTACCAAATCATCACCCAGTAATTGATAATAATTATTTTTTACAAGATGCCCAACTATTCCGGTTTTACCAATCCCACCATGTGATGGAAATAGAATGACTGAACCATCACTATTCCTAACCGCAGCTGCGTGGATAAATGTTTTATTAAATGAAAGCAATATTAATTGAATAAAATAATTAATTAGAAAGCCATTCCCATTAGTTTTGATATCAAAACCACCTGGTATTTTCTGAATAAAAAAATCAATTTCTCTGTTAAAATACTTATCTCCTGAATATGAGGAATTGTTACTAGTTTCCACTTGTTCTTTACAAACAAAATCAGCCGGAAAAGGATTAATATTTAATTTATTTTCAATAATATTGTTAGAAGTATTGATTTTATAATAGGATAACTGAAAATCAATTGACTTTTTTAATGATGGCGATAACTCTTCGCTAACATTAATTTCAATTAGATTATGCAAATTATATTTCATTAAAGGCCACCTAATTTATTTTGATTACACTTTTTATCGTGTTGATAAAATAGTTATATAAAAATACTTGAGCTTCTCTGCTTAAAAGAAAGTTCTTTCCGTTATTTATATAGCATTCAAGTTCACTTTTTGTTAATCGTTTTAAATAATTGTGTAGATCTGAAATCGTTTTGAAATCATCAATATTAACAAAACTATTGCTTGGAATTTGCTCGTGAATTAGCGGGTCTCCTTTATAGATAGGAATCGTACCAGCTAGGAAGCTATCAAATATTTTTTCCGACAGATAATAAGGTTGAGTTGAATTTTCAATACAGTAAGAAAAATAATAATTTTGTAATATCTCGTTCTTATTTGGGACTGTACCTTTGTATAAAGAAAGTACGTCTATATCTTCACCCTTGTTTCCCCATCCAAAACCATATAAATCTAATTCGGGAATTAAATTATTTTTGTAATAATAATTAATTATTTTTTTTCGAAATGAATAAAGTTCGCTTTTTTCTGAGCTAGATTTCTTACCGACGATGAGAGTTGCAAATTTGTTTTTTTCATTTGTTTGATTAAGGATTTGATCGGTGCTAAAGAAAAATATTGGTAAAAATACGGCATTTTTGTTAGACTTTACAAAGGAAAGATCCCATGTAAGTATTTTACTAAACCCATGTTTGAGTATTCGAAGGTACTTCCAAGGTAATGGTTGTATTATCTTTGGCTCTCTTATTATCAAAACACAATCACATGGTTTCAAACGATTTTTTATGTAAAATTTCAAATGTTTTTTAGAGAATCCAACAAAGATGTAAAAATCTATTTTGTCTGATGAACTATATGCATCAATTGTAGATAAGTTGTAATTGCTTTCGTGAAGAGCTTCTTTTAGCTTAACCCAATGGTAAGTACATTTATCTCTGACTTTTTCTTCAAATATCTTATTAAATTCAAATGAGGAATCAAAAGTTACCAATGCGATATTTTTCACAATTTGTCCAAATTTTATTTATAAACCTTTCGATCAAAAATATATTCTTTAACTTTCCTTATTAACTTGATACTTAATAATTTTTGTCTATAACTACTAGGAAAGACCCTATATGTATGTTTAATATAAATCTTTATGTAAGTTATTAGTATCGACAGAATTAGTGGAATTGATAAATACTTGCTTTTACGATTAATAAAAATAATCTCTTCATGACCTAATTCTTTCAAAATAACGAATTTCTTTTTGTATAGGTATTTTTTACACTGTTCAAATGATAGATTTTTTTCTAATGAGATGACGTGAATAAAAAGTTTATCAAAATTAATCCCATTTAGTACTTCATATTCAGAACCTTCAGTGTCTATACTTAGGTATTCTACTTCACCATTTTCTAAGAAATAGACTAATGGTTTAAGTTCAACATCGATTTCTTGAAAAATATCTGCTTTATCACTGATTGTTTTGAGATATTCTACCGTGAAATATTCACTGATCCCACTAAGCATATTAATCCAACTACTGTCTCGCTCATCTTTTTCTTTGAATATTGTAAACTTAACTTTATCAATTCTATCTCCCAGGCATACCTTAAAACACTCGCAATTTCTATTTAAAACCAATTTATTGAATATGTTCGGGTTAGGTTCAAAACATTTTCCAGACCATTCTAACTCTTTCTCAAAGTAATATGTATTACTTAATGTTATTCCATCATTTGCACCAACATCTAAAAATGAACAATTGGTTTTGTTTTTAAATACAAATTCATTCAAGAATTTATCTTGTCCATATTGACTCTTATATTTCATTTTTTATAATACCTTTTCTTAATTAAAACAAGTTCATTTCTATAAAAAACTATGTAGAAAGCTATAATTGATATCATTAAAATAAGATTTATTAATAGGTTTGAATCTTTAGATATAATAGAAAGTAATAAGCCCAATAAGCTTAGTACAAGTAATTTTTTATTTCTTAAAGATATTATTAAATCGAAATTTATGTGTGAATATACTAAACGGAATAAATTTGTCAATAAACTACCAATAATTAGTGACAGAATTACGGAGAGAATACCAATACTTTTAATTAATAAAAATGGAATAATTACCCAAGAGAGAGAGGTTAATAAGGATGCAACTGAATGTGCAAACAATTTTGCATTTCCTAAAATTAAATGACCATATACTTTCCCAGTAGTATTATTAAAAAATTGAGCAAGAACAAAAATATATAAATATTCATTTAAACTCTTAAATTGATTACTATATAATGAAATAATAATAAGTTTTCCAAAAAGAATAGTACCGATGCAAATAATTGCGGAGATGACAACAGTAAAAGAGAAATATTCATTAATTTCTAAATTAAGATTTTTATTATCTAACTTTTCAGACATTTTAGGATAAAAATAATAATCGCTTCCGTTTAGAGCTATCCCAATATATGCAATTATTGCAATTCCAACCTGGAAAATTCCTAATTCAGTAAAAGAACTCTCAAGTGTAATAAGTTTTCTTTGATAATAGGTGGCAAAAAAGTAAACCAAACCTAAAAAAGCGCTTATGCTTGCAAAATTCATCAGTTTTTTGATGTTTGGAAGTATTTTATTACTGAAACTAAAAAATATTGAAACATATTTGATTGAGTAGGAAAATAGGATAGAAGCAGCGGCTATTGATACCACAAGAATGCTGATGAAAAATCCCAGCAAATCAAAGAAATACACCAATAAACCTACTGAAATTATTTCAATTACTGCAATAATAATGCGGGCATATGTAATTCTTTTTATTGCTTTGACGCCCGCCAAAAATGATAATAAAATTGATCTTAAACTACTTCCAAGAAATGATAAACTAAATAAGGTATAGTATATATCTAGCACCTCAGTTGATAAAAAAGAATCAATTATGAAATCTTTGAAGAGAATAAATGAACCAACACTAATTGCACCAATAGTAAGGGTGAATGCTGCTGAAATTACAAATAAAATATTTAAGTTTTCTTTTTCATTGCTGGTATAATATTCGGATGCAAATTTTGTAAGACCACTTCCTAACCAAGTACCAGAAAATATAGTAGCAATACTGAAGAAGGAATTTAGCAGACTATACATTCCTAATCCTTCTGGGCCAATAGTTACAGCTAAATATTTATTTTTTAAGAGAGCTACTACTAATAAAATAAATTCTGTTGAGCCAATCAGGAAAGTAGTCTTAATTAGTGCTTTCAACTAAATTTCTACTTTTATTCAAATCAATTTTTTTTAGTAAAAATGGTGAGAACAACAATATCCAAAAAATCATTGTGGCTTCATAGGGATAATAATATAGGATAGAAGTGGCGGTAGTGTTCGCAAATATTAACCATTGTAATAATGAAACTAATAAAAAACTTCTATAAAAATATAATTCTTTTCTCTCAAATTTAATTTTATATAATTTATATAATACATATCCAACTAAAATAATAACAATCAAAAAAGTAAGAAATCCAGTTTGATCTAAAATTTCGATAAAAGTATTGTGTATGGGTAATGTTGCTGTACCAGTTTTAATGTACGTCGGGTTTCCAACACCATTCCCAAACAGTTTTGTTTGATACTTGGCAAAAAAGTTCACAATAAGTTCCAATCGTATTAGAAAGCTTGAATCTTCGACTAAACTTGAAGAAGAGGATCTAGCCGAGAATACGCCGAAGAACGCAGTATTAAAGAATGTAATAATTAAAATGAAAAAAAAGACGGTCATTATTGAATTTTTTTTTGGCACTTCTCTTTTAATAAAAAAGGGTATTAAAATAAGAAGAGGTAATAAGATTAAACCGCCTCTAGTGTATGTACCAAGTAATTCAATAAATAATAATATTATTAAGAAATAGTCGAACACTTTCTTTTCTTTTGCTAATTTTAACAGTGATAATGTTATTAAAATTGCGAGATAGCCGCCATATGATACGGCGGGCCCCAGTGCACCAGAACCTACTCTAGTTAATTCATTTTGGATATTTGGAGCAAACACCTCTCCATCAATGAACACCCTTAAAAAAAGATTCACTAAAAAAAATAGTTGAAGAGATTTTATTAACATCAAGAATTCTTTCTCAGTGTTAATCAATCTTATCAAAAGATGAAAAAGAATAAAATATTGTAAAAATATTAACCAAAAAAATAAAATAGCTGAACGTAAACTATGTGTAAAAAGCAATGAAAATAAAAGTAATAAACCAAAAAATAAGAATAGATA
>JBAYVI010000137.1:0-8362 GCA_041674625.1 Melioribacteraceae bacterium
AAAAATAAATAAAAGAAATTAAAGATATGAAATTTGGAGAGTATCTGAAAACAAAAAGGGCTGCAAAGCAGCCCTTTCTTAGAAAACTATTTAGCTTCTTTAAGCCCGTATTTTTTCTTAAATCTCTCAACGCGTCCAGTCGAATCTAACATCTTCTGCTTGCCTGTAAAGAATGGATGACATTCTGAACAAATTTCTAATTTTATTGAGTTTACAGTTGATCTCGTAACAAAATTATTACCGCAGACGCATGAAACTTCGCAACGTTGATAATTCGGATGTATTCCTTTTTTCATTTCCTATACTCTTTATTTTAGAATCATTAAAATAACTAATAGTTATAATAATATCAAATATTTTTAATTACTTCGCTTTGGATTTAGAAGTTTTTTTACGAGCTTCCTTAATTGAATCTTGAATCGCTTTATGCCTTGCCGCAGAAGCGGAATCCGGCTGCTCAAGTACTAAAAATTCATTAAACCCAAATTGATCCTGCCCGGAGCTCACTAATGAACCTCTTTCCAAATTACCACGTGTTTTCTTATTACCCGAAATAACATCATCCAAATTAATATTATTTCTTGGATTCAAGGGAATTTGATTAAAAGAACTTTGAGCTACTTGATTAGGATCCCCCACTGTTGAACTTTTCTTAGTTGCTTCTTTAGCTGCACTCGGTTCAATAATTTTTTCTTCATTTATGGGATTAGGAATTGAAGTGGCATTTTTTGAAATATTTGCCTGATAAGGTAATGGTTCCTGCATTAAAGGATCAATTTCTTCGAGATTATTAAATGGAAATAAAACAAACAGCATTATTGCAACAAATGAAATTCCAAGGGCAGGGGCTAAAAACTTAAAAACACTAAAAGTTCTTTCTTTCTTTTCTTCTTTAGCAAACTGTCCATTTTGAATCTTCATCATTAATTTAAATTCAAAATCATCGGAGGCATTTACCTTTGGTAAATCCTTTAAATCATTAATTAAATTTTTGAATTTTGCATCTTCATTGTAAAGGTTTTTATTCATAAGCTACTCATGATAGATTTTTTTTAATAATTTTTGCAGTTGTGTTCTCCCCCGATTAATCCTTGACTTTACCGTACCGATTGAAAGCTCAGTAATATCAGCAATCTCTTCGTATGATAAATTCTCTATATCTCTTAAAATAACCACTTCTCGATAAACCGGCTTCACTTTCAATAATGCTTTTTGTATAATTTCACTTTTAATGGAATTATCAGCAGCTCTTTCTGGAGAAATATACATCTTATCTTCTATCTGGGGAGTTCTTTCATCATCATCCCCGGAGACAGAAATAAAACTTCTTCTCCTTCTCCTTTTCAATTCGTTTTTAGCAAGATTCCCCGCTATGGTATAAATCCAGGTAGAAAACTTTGCAAACGACTTATAAGAATCCTTATTCAAATAAAACTTAATCATCGTATCTTGTACTATATCTGTGCAAGCATCCCTATCACCAACGAATCTGAAAACAAAATTCGTAAGCGGATCTTTATATCGTTTCACTAAAATCTCATAAGCATCAAGAGTATTATTGTCCTGAAATTCTTTTATGAGCTCTTCGTCTTTTAGTTTGTCCAAATCATTAATCAATATTTATACTTGCCTAATTATAAAATGTTTCAAAAAATAGTAAATAAATCGGAAAAATATTTATTTCATTTCACCAAAATTATGATAAAATCTCCGAAAGCAAAATTGTTATTATAGTTTTTGGATCAGAAGCTGTTGTTTTTACCATCAAATCAGCCGATAAAAGGGCTTGAACCGATTTCATTAATCTTTTATGATTAAAAACTCTTACCCCTTTTTTGCAATTTATGTAGTAATACGGACTTACATTAGCAATTTTAGCAGCCGCAAAATCATTTTGATGTATTGATGCTAATTCATGTATCTGTGCCACAGTAGAGATAAATTTAGTTATAATATTAATAATCTGAACAATCTCAAAACTACCATCCAATAGATTATATGCAATCTCCAATGCTTTTGATTTATTACCTACTGCTATTTGATCCTGAAGATTGAATACGGTGTATTCTTTTGTATTAGAAGTTAATTTGTTAATAATCTCTGCATCAACAATTCCACCTTGCCCAACATAATCAGAATATTTACGTAATTGCATATCGATAAGCCCTTTTTCCTCACCGACTATCTCAGCAACTAACAATGCATTTTCTTCAGTAATCTTAAAACTCAATTCCCCACTTCTGTGTAAAATCCAACTTACTACTCCTCGTATATCTTTTTTAGGAGTCTCGAATAAAAACCCTTTAGTTGCTAATTCGATGAATGGTTCTTTTAATGGAGAACTTATCTTTCCATAGTTTATTAGTACTAAGCAGGTAAATTCGGCAGGGTTACTTATGTATTCACTTAATAACTTTTTATCGCTTACTTTTTCAAAATTCTTTACTGTAATTACTTTTTTCCCGTTACCAAATGGAAATGCAATTGCAAGATCAAGAACAGAACTAAAATTATCATTTTTCTCAATGCTAAAAGATTCTTTATCAAAATCGGATTCAATTAATGTTTCAGCATAATTTGTAATTTTAGATGCTGTTTCGCTAATTAAGAAATCATCGTCTCCGGACAATAAATAAACCGGGAGTAGTTTTTCTTTTGTCAAAGTTTTTAAAGTATCATAAATAGAAGGAATAGATTGAGATTTAGGCATTTTTAGGTTTTTTCCCTTTTTCAAATTTTATAGCAATTGAAACAAAAAAGACAAATCCGCCCCAAACAATACCCACAATTATAATTGCCACGATTAATGGTAAATAATTATTCATTTATAAAAGACTCGTTTAATTTTTTGTTAAATAAAAATAATAATACAAGAACGATAGTCCATTGAAAAATACAAGTAGCAAAATTTTCTGATCGGAATGGGTTAAGAAATTCTTTATCCCATGAGATTGAAGAACTTAACCACCAAATAATAAGAACAATAGCTTGAATAGGTATCAAATATTTTATTATAAAATTATACCATTTCCCTATTTTAATATCACTTCCTTCACCATTTATTAAATCAGTTCGGAACTTATCAACACCGAACTTAATAACCGCAAAAGAAATAAAAGCACCGCTAAGAATAAGCGCCATACCCCAAACCCAATCTTGATTAAGCAAGAACTTAATATCCAGTGCAGATGGAATTCCGAATGCAAATCCGATTAACGCAACAATTATTATAGCTTTCTTTTTATTTATTCCAAAATCTGAAATTGATTTTGATGCCAACTCAACCATTGAGATTAATGAAGTAAGTGCTGCAAAACTAAGTGCTAAAAAGAATATTGTAGTAAAAAAATAATTAACTGAATAAGAATTAGATAATGTAGAAAATAGCTTTGGGAGGTAAATTAACGTTAGACCCGTATTTGCTGGTCCTGATTGAGAAATTTGAGAAAGCGGGTCGCCGGAGCCAAGTGCAAATACAGTCGAAAATATTATCATTCCCGCCATTAATGAAACGGTATTATTCCCAAATCCCATAATTGCTGCATTAATAGAAATGTCTTCTTTTTTCTTCATATAAACAGCATAAGTCATAATTAAACCCCACCCCGCACCAGTATCCCAAGCATTTTGTGTAAGTGCATTCAACCAAACTTTATAATCTAAAAGATATTCTGCTTTCGGAGTAAAAAAGTATTTCAAACCTTCAATTGCTCCAGGTAAAGAAACTGCTCGAACTAATAAAATTATTATAATTACAAATAGAAATGAAATCAGTAATTTATTTACTTTTTCAATTCCATTACTTACACCTCTGAAAACGACAATTGAAGCGACAGTCAATGCTATAAAATTGAATATAACCGGAAGATTACTCGATGAAAATTGGTTCCAAAATTGCAAATGATCGGGAGTGGTTAGTAGCGTACCGTTAATTGTGCTAAAAAGATAATAAAAACACCAACCGGTAATTACTGCATAATAAAACATAATAGCAGTAGATACAAAAGCTACCCATCCACCCATCCAACCATATTTGCTACCGGCTGTTTTAATAAACGAACCGATAGGGCCTTTTCTGGAATTTTTACCTAATGCAAACTCAGTTATTATTAATGGAACAGACCAGATAAAAAGAAAAATAACCCATGGAATTAAAAAAGAACCGCCCCCGTTCTGGGCAACGATTCTTGAAAACCTCCATATATTACCAGTCCCAATTGAGATTCCGAGAGCTGATAATATTAAGCCCCATCTCGATGAAAAGAAATCTTGTTTTTCCAATAATTCTATTTTTTGGTTATGTTTATTTTTTCAATCTTAATTTCTGAAACAGGTTTATCCATAGCATTTGTTTTTGCATCTCCGATTTGCTCAACGATATCTATACCTGAAGTTACTTTTCCAAATATTGTGTGCTTTGCGTTTAACCATGGTGTCGGAACTAAAGTAATAAAAAACTGACTTGTATTTGTATTTGGACCTCTATTAGCCATAGATAGAATGCCGGCAGAATCATGAATTAGGTTAGGATCAAATTCATCCTTAAATTCACCACCATAAATACTTTCACCGCCTGCTCCAGTTGCAGTTGGATCGCCGGTTTGAATCATAAAATCTTTTATAACACGATGAAATGTAACATCATTATAATATCCTGTAACTGCTAAAGTAACAAAATTTTTCACAGTCATTGGTGTTAATTTCGCATACAATTCTGCTGAAAAATTCCCTTTATTTGTAACAAATTCAGCAACTAATTTTTCATTTTGATTGACGTTTAATAATTCATCTACGGTTTGTTTTTGCGCATCTGTCATTTTATATGTTCCCTCTTTTTTTTGTACATCTCTATTACATGATGTTATGATAAGTGATATAATAACTAAAAACAAAATTTTGAATTTCACAATCAACTCCTATGGAAGAATGATTCCTAAATTTAATAAGACAATTATAATTACCCCTATTGCAATTCTATAAAATATAAAAACAAAAGTTGTATTCTTCCTTAAGAAGCGCAATAAAAATTCAATTGCCATGTAACCTGAAATTCCTGAGATTATTGTTGCAATTGCTAATGTTAATAGGCTATCCGGAGTAATGAACTCCAAAGCTTGATAAAATTGGAGCATTCCGCTTGCGAAAACAGCAGGAATACTTAAAAGAAACGAAAATCTTGCTGCCGTTTCACGAGTAAGTCCAAGAAATAGACCAGCGGTAATTGTAGTGCCTGACCGTGATGAACCCGGTATTAAAGCTAAGGCTTGTGCTAATCCAACAATTATGGAATCTTTCCAATTTAATTTTTCTTCTGTTCTTTCAAACTTTCCTGCCTTTTCTGCGATCCACAATATAATAGCCAACACAATTAAACTTCCAGAGATAACATATAAATTCTTTGTAAGTATTCCCTCAATAACATCCTTAAATAATAATCCAATAACTACAACAGGAATTGTTCCTACAATTATAAACCAACCAAGTTTACTTTCACGGCTTTGTTCGTTAATTTTTTTTCTTTGGGTTAAATTATCTTTTAGAAAATTTTGTAGAATCCCAAAAAGATCTTTCCAGAAATAAATGACAACTGCTACCATTGTGCCAAGTTGAATAACAGCCATAAAACTTGTCCACTCTTGAGGATTAGTAGGGTTAATCACTCCCATAAGTTTTCCGGCTAATGTTAGATGACCAGTACTACTTATGGGTAAAAATTCTGTTAATCCTTGTACAATTCCAAGAACAATAGATTCAATAATGCTCAATTAATGCTCCTTTATATTGAATATGAAATACCTATTTTAATTCCTACAGAGACTGAATTTAGATTTAGATTTTCTTTTGTTATGGGATTGTAAATATAACCAAAAGAACTATTTTTTGGAGCACCAGGGGTATCATATCTTAAGCTTACTCCAATATTAGCATATAGATTTCCGCTTAATAGAGTATTACCTTCGGCTTTGAGAACAATTCCATAACCACTTGTTGTATAATTTGTTGTAACATATTGTTTTTCGTCAAGGGAAACATAACGGAATCCGCCACCTCCGCCAAACTTAAATTTATAACCTTTTCCCTTTAATACATAATAAGCAATTATAGAAGGGCGATGACTAATGTAAGACATCTCATAAGTACCCCCCGGTCCAATAGATTGAGTATAGGAATCAAGTAATAAATTATATTCAAAAGCTAATTGGACATTATTTTTAATATCATATCCAACTTCACCGGAAAAGGAAACCGAACTTTTGAAAGTAGCAATATCATTTGCCCCACGTGAATAATTGGCATTAATATAATCACGGAATGAAGAAGTAGAATTAAAATCAAGCCCCATTCCAATAGTAAAATCATATTGAGAATATATACTTGAAACAAAAGTAAAAAATATGACAAACAATATTTTTTTCATTTTCAGTTCATCCTTGACTTAAATACACTTAAAAAATCCTCTTTAGGAGTACCTTTTTTTTGATTTATTCTATTAACCAAGATTATAAGAAATATTGTCATTCCTATAAATAATACATACGAGATAAGATGAGTAAGAATTGCATAAGCAGCACTAAACTCATTATTAAAACTATATAACGTTGATAGAACTAAAATAGTAAGTATATGATAAGAACCTGTGCCGCCTGGAGTAGGTATTAAAACACCAATAGAACCGATTGTCATTAAAACCCAAGCCATTGAAAATGTAAAATGCTCATTAGGGACATTAAAAAGAAAAAACCCTGTGTAAGTATTTAGTACATATACTACAATAATTAATGCTGAATAAAAAATTACTTTTAATAGATCTTTCTTCGTTTTAATAGAAGAAAATCCCTCAATTAAAGAATCAAAGTTTTCCTTTATAAAATCAATTGTTTTAGGGGAATAGCGACTCAAAGAATTAAAAAATTTATTATTAATAAAATTTTTCTTAATCACAATAAGGTAAAGGATAAAGATAATTACAAAGACTGTAATAAAAGCAATAGTAATAGATAAAGGCAGCCAAGTTAATTCTTTGAAGAGGTCACCGGAATATATATATACACTAATAACTGCTGCTAATGAAAAAAAGAAAATATCAATAACGCGTTCAACAATTATTGATCCGAACATTGAAGTACGTGAAAGCCCTTCCCATTTCCCAAGAAACAACCCTTTGTAAACTTCCCCCAGCCTAGGTACAACACAATTAACTCCATATCCTATGATAACTGAAGAGAAAATGGTGAGTAACGAAGTATCTGATTTAATCGACTTAATCATTAATTTCCAGCGTACAGCTCGAATATAATGAGAGAAAATAAATACTCCCGAATAAACTAATAACCAGAACAATGATATTTTCTGAATATAACCGAACGCTTTGGAAAGATCAATTTTATAAAAAGCCAATACAAGAAACACCCCCATTAATAAAAACGGAAGTGAATATTTAACTGCCTTAATAAATTCTTTCTTAAATTTATCTAAGATCAATAACTTGAATTCCTTTAGGAATTAAGAATTTAAAAATATTTTTAGGAAGTGTTTGATCATACTTTACATTATTTAGTTCGAAAACGTATAAAGTACCTAGTAAATCCGTCATCTCAAAACGTTTTATTTCGTAATCTTTATTACTCAAAAACTTAACCGATTGGAATGGTAGTTCATCATCTTTCGGTTTTAGTTCCATAACAAAACTATCTTCATCGCTTTCGCTTTTGCTTTGAAGTTTAACAACACAAAGTGGTGGGTAATCATATATAAACTTTTCTAATGAAAATGTTGTAGGTTCATCAATCATATAACTTATAATGAGACGTTTTGATTTTTTATCGAAATTCCACAGAGTATCGCCATCCGAAATTATTATCTGGTTCTTCATTTCGATTCTAAAGTGGTCTTTCTTTTGATAATAAAACACACCATTCCTTTTAATTGAAGAAGATGAATTTGATGTTTTAATTGACTGGTTATAATCAGCAATAAAATTTTCATGCAAAGCAAATTTCTCTTGAATCTTTTTAAGAATAGTTCTTGGGTTCTGTGCTTCAATAAGAAATGGGATTAAAAAAAATATAACTATAATTTTTCTCATAATGATCTTAAAATTGATTCTAATTGGTCTTCGTTATCTATAATTACTTCTCTGGCTTTACTGCCATCTGAAGGTCCTACTATGCCTGCTTGTTCTAATTGATCTACAATTCTTGCAGCACGTGAATATCCAAGTTTTAATTTCCTTTGCAAAAGCGAAACACTACCCTGCTGCTGTCTTACAATCACCCTTGCAGCTTCTTCAAACATAGGATCTAAATCGGACAAGAAGCTACCTGCAGCTTCTTTCCTTTTATCATATAATGAAGGGAGGAAA
>JBAYVI010000138.1:0-8333 GCA_041674625.1 Melioribacteraceae bacterium
ACGAATTAACTTGACACTTTATAATAAATTGACCAATTTTAATTAACGTTTAAGTAATGCTTTAAGCACTTCAAATAAAATACGATTAAAGAAAATATAAGCGTAACAGGAGGTTAGATGAAATTCTGGATTCTTCGATTAACTATACTATTAATTTTTGCAGTTACATCAATTACCTTAGCACAATCAGGTGAGGTAACCGGAAAAATTACTGATGGTTCTGATGGTTCACCTCTTTGGGGTTCTAATATAATGGTAGCCGGTACTTCGATTGGAACTACTACTGATATGGAAGGTAAGTATCGACTTTCAAGTGTTCCAGTTGGTAATCAATTAATTATTTATAAATATCTCGGTTATCGCCCAGACAGTATTAAGGTTATAATTCTTGCCGGAAAGACATCAAAAGTTGATACTAAATTAGAACTCGAAGCTATAACCGGTCAGGAGGTTGTAATTACAGCTCAATTGCAAGGACAAGCTGCAGCCATTAATCAACAGTTGAGTTCTAATAAAATTGTAAATGTAGTTTCTAAAGATAGAATAGAAGAACTACCAGACCAAAATGCAGCAGAATCAGTTGGAAGACTTCCCGGAATATCAATTCAAAGAGATGCTGGTGAAGGAACAAAATTAGTAGTTAGAGGACTGGCTCCTAAATTCAATTCAGTTACTGTTAATGGACAAAGAATACCGGCAACAGATGCTCAAAATCGCTCTGTTGATTTAAGTATGATTTCCTCTGATATGCTTGCTGGCATTGAAGTATTTAAAGCACTAACTCCGGATTTAGATGGAGATGCAGTTGGTGGTACGGTAAATTTTCAAATTAAAAAAGCTGACGAGGGTTGGAAAAGTAGTATTAAACTTCAAGGCGGATACATAAATCAAGATAAAGCCTATGATAATTACAGAGGAAATTTTTCTTTAAGCAATCGTTTCCTTGATAATAAGTTAGGTATATTAGTCACCGGTAATATTCAAAGAGCAAATAGGGGCAGCGATGTTCTTGATGCAAGTTATCTATTCGATAGTGAATCTAAAAATGCTGCTGCTTCTAAAATAACAGTAGAAAATCTTAATCTCGGTGATCGTCTTGAAATTAGAGATCGATTTGGTGCGAGTTTGGTAGCTGATTATGAATTTGAAAATGGTGAGCTTTTATTAAGTTCTCTTTATGGAAGAACGGATCGCGATGAAGTTAGAAGAAGAAAGAGATATCGCGTCGATGCTGCCTACGTTGAGTATTGGTTAAGAAATAGAGAAATAAATATTGATTTATTTACTAATTCACTTAGCGGTAAATATAATTTTGGTCCAATTATTTCAACTTTCCAAGCTTCATATTCTTTTTCAGGGAGTGATATGCCGTTCTCTCACGATTCTCAATTCAGAGAAGTAGGGGCATATCTACCTACACTTGTAACAAATAAGGGTCCTAAACTAATTCCTCTTGGAGCAAAAAATAATCTTGATGAAACTATTTTTAAACAAGATTTTATAGATTCAGAAACATCTAAAGATAGAGATTTTACTGGTCAAGTTGATTTTAAATTACCTTATACTTTATTAGATGATCTGAGAGGTGAATTTAAATTTGGTGGAAAAATCCGTGATAAAAGCAGGACTTTAGATAAAGGTCAATTTATGACTCTAGCATTTACTATTGATGATATTGGGAAAGCTAATCCTACTGGTTTTGCTACTACACGTGAAGGTAAAATATTAATTAGTAATTTTTATGATGATTCATATACAATCGATGACTTCTTAAATGGTCAATACATTTTTGGACCAGCAAAATCATTAGATAAAGATAAATTGGAGGCTTTCAAAAACAAATATTGGAGCAGCTACGAAAATAATCACGCAGTCGATCTTGAGGATTATGAGGCTGGAGAAACAGTTTATGCAAGTTATTTAATGACTGAAATAAACGTTGGTAGAGATTTGATGATTCTTCCCGGTGTCAGATTTGAAAGAACAGTTACTTCATATACAAGTAAGTTTGGACAGTCAAAATTGGATGAAGATGGCATTATTCAGTTAGTTGATTCCAAAGATACAGTAGGTACTGTGAGCTATAATGAATTTCTACCAATGGTTCATATAAAATATAATTTTACTAATTGGTTGGACCTCCGGTTAGCTTTTACAAAAACACTTTCTCGTCCCGATTATTTTAATTTAGTCCCATGGGAAAGAATTCTTTCATTTGAAAGTTCAGTAGAAAGAGGAGAACCATATTTAAAGCATACTAAAGTGTGGAATTATGATGCATACCTTACATTTTATGGTAATTTTGGTCTTGTTGGTATTGGAGGATATTATAAAAAACTGAAAGATATAGATTATCTTAGAACAAGCCGTATAACAACAAAGGGACCGACTTTAGGATACACATTAGTATCTCCTGAAAATTCAAAGTATGATACTGAAGTAAAAGGGTTAGAAATTGAAGTACAAACGAATTTAAGATTTTTACCCGAACCATTTGATGGAATAGTTATATATGCAAACTATTCATTCATTGATTCTAAGACATTTTTCCCATATTTAGTAGCAGGTCCAAGAAATCCTCGTCCTCCATTTAATTTCACTTTCGTAGATACAGTTCGTGAAGCAAGAATGCCGGGTCAGGCAGAGCATATAGCTAACATAACACTTGGATATGAGAAAGGGAATTTCTCGGGTCGTATTTCGTTGCTATATCAAGGTTCTGCACTTCAAGTTATTGGGCAGAGAGCTGAACTTGACGGATATTCTGATGCGTTTACAAGATGGGATTTTGCAGCACAATATAAATTACTTCCTAATCTCGCTTTACAATTTAATTTGAATAATTTTACTAATTTACCTGAAGGTTCATATCTCGGATTAGATTCATATCCGACCAAAGAAGAATATTTTGGATGGAGTGCTGATCTGGGAATTAAATTTGACTTATAATTAATAAAACACAGCTATCAATAAAAAAAAGAGGTTGTTATGAAACAAAGAGTACTATCAATATTAATTTTCACATTTGTATTCTTTCTATTTACCGCTGTTTCCAATATTGAAGCACAGCGTGTAGTAAAAGTTGCTTCGGGTGTTGGTACACTTAATGATGCAATTACCGGGGATACAACATCGACAGGAACAAGAGTAGATCCTAACACAATTTATGAATTAGAAAAAGATGGATATTATTTACTAACTGCAGCTATTACAAACTCAGGTTATCATTTACATATTAAAGCTGAAGAAGGTGGTTTCCAACGTCCTGTAATTCGTCCGGGTGTAATTTCAGGTGGTGTATCAAATAGACCTTTCCAAATTAAGGGTAACATGACTTTGGATGGTGTTTATATTACTAATCTTGACGAACAAAGTAAATTATTAACTAATATCATCAGAATGAGCGCAGATGGAATTACCTTAGTTCTTAAAAATTGTCAATTAGATAGAGATCAACAATCTGCAATAAGAGTTGATGCAAAGAAAACAAAAATATTTATTACCAATTCTATTATTAGTAATATAGGCGAAATGAAGAGTGCTGATAATGGACGTGGTGTTGATGATCGTGGTAACGCAATCGATACATTAATTATGGAAAATAATACTTTTTATAACCTCACAAGTCGTATTCTTAGAGATGGCGGTGGAATTATTAATTATGTAAGAATTAATCATAATACTATTGTAAATATTGCTCAAAGAGGTGTTACTATCGGCGAAGCAATTGAAACTCATATTACAAATAATTTATTCTATAATTGTGGATTCTTGGGGAATGATGCAACAAATTTAACTCCAAATGAAGTGATTGAAACAAGTCCATTGGGTACAGATTATACAAGCCAAGGGATTAAACAAATTCTTGATATAAAGAATAATAATTTTTATTTAAGTCCTGAATTGTCAAGCAATTACCCTGTTGGGTATGTTGCGGAAGCATTCATGGATTCCGTAGCATTAGCTTTTGTAGCACAAAATGGAACTTCAGCAACCAATTTAAACGAATCTGTTAAGTTTGGTACAGCGGCTCCAATACCTGTCAATGTGATGGTAGATTTTTATAATGCTGCTGTTACAGAAAAGCCGGATATGAATAAAGGTGGCGGATCTCCTGAATATGGTCAAACACAAATGCCATTTGATTTTTCCTATCCATCTTCTTCCAAATTATATACCGCAGGAACATCAAAGCAACCAATTGGCGATTTAACTTATTTCGGTATTACTGTTGGTGTTAAAAATGAAATTGCTCAATTACCAGAAGGTTATGAATTATTTGCAAATTATCCAAATCCATTTAATCCTACAACCAATATTAAATATGCATTACCAAATAAAGATTTTGTAAGATTATCTATTTATAACATGTTAGGACAAAAAGTTGCAACACTTGTAAATGAATTACAAGAAAGTGGACTATATACAGCAACATGGAATGGAAGAGCTGATAATGGTATGTCAGTTTCTTCAGGTATTTACATTTATAAATTAGATGCTGGTAATTTCTCAGTTTCTAAAAAAATGATGTTAGTTAAATAATTATTTATTCCTATAAGGAGTCGATTTTTCGGCTCCTTATTTTACTTACAGGCATTCTTGATGATAAAAAAAATAATTTTCATTTTATTATGCTATTCATTAGTTTTTGCACAAACACCGACTGATTTTGGAAAGCGAGTTGCATCTAAAATAATCGATGATACTTCATTAGAGTTTTATACTGATATACAAAAGCCATCCTTCGGTCTTCAGATAATTAATTTTGAACAAAATTTTCCTAATAATTCAGCGAATGTTGTTTATGCTTTCAGCAAAATAATATCAGGAGAAACGGAAGATGTTTTATTCGGTATTAGTTCAAGTTCTGCCCTCAAAATTTGGATTAACGCCGAATTAGTATTTTCGGGTGAAGGTGATTCACTAAACTACTCGAATGTTGCATATAGTATGTATGAATTTAAAAATTATTTTACGGCTCACTTGAATAAAGGAGCTAATGATATATTAGTAAAAGTTGACAATAAAAAAGGTTCGATGCTTGCATTAGCACCACTTTTAGATGATGGATTATTAAAAAGTGATATTTCTTTTTCAATAGTTTCATTACTCAAAGATTATAAACCAAATTCTAATTGGTTAATTATCGGTTTTGGGGAAGAATTGTTTGAAAAAATATTGCCGCCGGAAAAATCCTTTAGCCAACATTATTCTCTTAATAAAAAGCCCTACGCTTGGTTTCTCCCTAAATCAAATTTAATTCTAAATGACGTTATACAAGAAAATGTTCCTTTCAAATCTCATTCTTATTTTGAATGGCATTATGCTAATGGGCAAATGCTATTAGGGATGTTTAATTTGTACGACTTTTCTCAAGAAGCAAAAATTTTAGAGTATATAAAAAAAAATATTTCAGTTACTTTAGAAAATTATGATTACTTCAAATATCAATATGAAGTACTTGATGAAAAAGCTGGTTTTAATAATCGTTTATACCGCAAGATGATGCTTGATGATACTGGTGCTCCTGCACTCGCAATTTTAGAAGCTAACTTAAGGGATATTGATAAATCTTCTCGATTTATTTTAGACGATATTGCAGATTATATTTTAAATAGACAATTTAGGTTAGAAGATGGAACATTCTGCCGACCGGAACCTAAAAAGATGACGATATGGGCTGATGATCTATTCATGAGTGTTCCATTTTTACTTCGATATGCAAAGCTAACAAATAATGAAAAATATTATGATGAAGCGGCAGAACAGATTAAATTATTTTCAGCAAAATTAAGAGACAAAGAAACCGGATTATATTTTCATGGTTGGTTTTCTGAGAATAAACAGCATTCGCCAGTTCATTGGGGTAGAGCAAATGGTTGGCTTATCTGGGCTATTAGCGAAGCTTTATTTATCCTCCCCGAATCACATAAAGATTATAATGTAATTAGACAAATTTATATAGAACATATAAATGCTTTAGTAAAATATCAAAATGAAAGTGGATTATGGAATCAAGTCCTTGATGATAAAACCACTTTTGAAGAATCTTCTGCTTCTGCAATGTTTGTAATGGCAATTGCAAGAGGCATCAATAATGGTTGGCTTTCGGATTCATATAAAAGTATTGCAATAAATGGTTGGAATGCATTAACAAAAAGAATTAATGTAGATGGAACTGTAACCGGTATCTGTCAAGGTACTGGTATTGGAGAAAATGTAGAGTTCTATCAGACAAGAAAAACTCCCCCAAGCGACCCTCGAGGTTTGGGGGCAGTTTTAACTGCTTCTGTCGAAATTCAAAAACTTATTAATAAATAGTATACAGGTATATCAATGAAATATTCGAGTTTTTTGTTCTTATTTGTTTTTTTATTTGCTTCAATGACTATTTCGGCGCAACAATGGCGCTCTCTTACAAATGGTAAAGACCTTTCCAATTGGGAGCGTCTTAATGGTGAAGCTAAGTATTCATTTGCTGATGGTGTTATTATTGGCGAAGCAGTGCTTAATACACCAAATACTTTCTTAGCTACAAAAGAAAAATTTTCAGATTTTATTCTTGAACTTCAATTTAAAGTCGATCCACAAATGAACTCCGGTGTTCAAGTAAGAAGCGAAAGTCTCGCAGATTATAAAAATTATCGTGTTCATGGTTATCAAGTAGAATTTGATCCATCAGAAAGAGCTTGGACTGGTGGCATTTATGATGAAGCAAGAAGGGGCTGGCTATATACAATGGATGAAAATCCAAAAGGGAAAAAAGCATTTAAACAGAATGAGTGGAATAAGCTTAGAATCGAAGCAAAAGGGAATAATATTCGTACATGGGTAAATGGCGTTCCAACAGCAAACATTTTAGACAATTTAACAAGTACCGGTTTTATTGCGCTCCAGGTTCATGATATTAAAGGAGATAAAGCAAAAGAAGGCATTAAAGCAATGTGGAAAGATGTTAGAATAATGACAGAGAATATTGATAAATATCTTACTTCTGATAAAAAAGAGATTCCTCAATATAATTATATTCCTAATACATTAACTGATAGAGAAAAAACAAATGGATGGAAATTACTTTGGGATGGAAAAACAACTGAAGGTTGGAGAAGTGCCAAAGCAGATAAATTCCCTTCAAAGGGATGGGAAATTGATAATGGAGTTATCAAAGTATTAAAATCTACCGGAGCTGAAGCCACAAATGGTGGTGATATTATTACTGCAAAAAAATATAAAGATTTCGAACTGAAATTTGAATTTCTTATTACAGAAGGTGCTAATAGTGGTGTGAAATATTTTGTTGATCCTGATATGAATCAAGGAGAAGGATCGGCAATCGGTTGCGAGTATCAAATTTTAGATGATGAAAAACATCCTGATGCTAAATTAGGAGTTAATGGTAATAGAACAGTAGCTTCTTTATACGATTTAATACCGGCAGTAGCAAAGAGATTTAATGGCGTGGGTATGTGGAATAACGGAAAAATTATTGTTAAAGGAAATCATGTAGAGCATTGGCTTAATGGATTCAAGACAGTTGAATATGAAAGAAACAATCAAATGTGGAGAGCATTAGTAGCATATAGTAAATATAAAAACTGGCCAAATTTTGGAGATATTTCCGAAGGTTATATTCTTCTTCAAGATCATGGTGATGAAGTTTGGTTTAAATCTATTAAAATACACGAATTATAATTTTTATAAAGGAGTATATGATGGGTGAAACAAGAAGAGATTTTATTAAAAAAAGTGCTTTCGCCGCAGTAGGTGTTGCTGCCGCTGCTTCCATGCCTATATCTGCAAAAAGCTATTCCCGCATTCTAGGAGCTAATGATAAAATAGTTGTTGGACTTGTTGGATTTTCCGATCGTGCTAAAAATTCTTTAGTCCCTCCATTTATGGGGAATGCAGATCGTCTTAATTTTGAAATAAAAGGAATATCTGATATTTGGAATAGAAGGAGAAATGAAGGAGTAGAGTTTTTTAAATCAAAATACAATAAAGATGTAGTTACTTATATAAATAACGATGAATTATATAATGATAAAGATATTGATGCAGTAATAATTTCTACAGCAGATTTCCAACATGCAACTCATGCAATTGAAGCAGCAAAAAACAAGAAAGATGCCTATGTAGAAAAACCATTTGCAGAGACAATGGAAGATAATAGAAACGCTCTTAAAGCAGTGAAGGAATCAGGCATAATTTTGCAGATTGGTTCACAAAGAAGATCTGGCTCAAATTACCATTCTGCATATGATTTTATTAAATCAGGAAAATTCGGTGATATAAAAATGGTAGAGATGTCTTGGAACGTTAATCAACCCGGTAGA
>JBAYVI010000139.1:0-8300 GCA_041674625.1 Melioribacteraceae bacterium
AAGATTAATTCGTGATTCATTCTCTCTTTAAGTAATTTCACGGCTTCGTCTAATGTAATTCTAATCTCAATCATATTCCCTCCTATTCTAAATATCTAAACAAACGAATTACTCATTTTGTTTCATATACTACAAATATTTAACGTGAAAGAACAGATGTTACTTTTTCTGCTGCTTCTTGAAGTGTAATAGCTACTTCAAAATCTAGTCCTGATTTTTCTAATAATTCTTTACCTTCAATAGCATTTGTTCCTTCTAGACGAACGACTATCGGAACATTAACCTTGATCTCCTTTACTGCATCAATTACGCCTTGAGCCACACGGTCGCATCTTACGATACCGCCGAAAATATTGATTAAAAGCGCCTTAACGTTTGGATCGCTTAAAATAATCTTGAATCCATTAGCAACGGTTTCTTTGTTAGCTCCGCCACCCACGTCAAGAAAATTCGCAGGTTCGCCGCCTGCCAATTTAATTATATCCATAGTGCCCATTGCAAGTCCCGCACCATTAACCATACAACCAACGTTACCATCAAGCTTAATATAGTTTAGATTATATTTTGATGCTTCGATCTCCAACGGTTCTTCTTCATCTAAATCACGATACTCTAAAATATCAGGATGGCGATAAAGCGCATTATCATCAAAGTTCATTTTAGCATCCAATGCCATTACCTGTCCCTCTTTTGTTACCACAAGAGGATTAATCTCTGCTAATGAAGCATCGGTAGCATCATAAGCTTTATAAAGCGCAAGTAGAAATTTTACAGCATTCTTATGTTGCTCTCCGCTTAAACCTAATCCGAAAGCTATTTTGCGAGCTTGATAGGCCTGCATACCAACTTCGGGATCGACTGCTTCTTTGATTATTTTTTCAGGAGTTTCTTCTGCAACTTTTTCAATTTCCACCCCACCTTCAGTAGATGCCATTATTACATTTTTAGATTTTGCTCTATCTAATGTGATTCCGAGATAAAGCTCTTTATCTATATTTATACCTTGCTCTATAAAAACTCTTTTTACTAATCTTCCTTCTGGTCCGGTCTGATGTGTTACCAAAGTCATACCAAGCATTTTTTCTGCATAATCTTTTACTTCATCTAAGGACTTAGCTACTTTTACGCCGCCTCCTTTGCCTCTGCCGCCGGCGTGAATCTGTGCTTTAACAACCCATACCGATCCGCCCAATTCTTTAGCGGCATTAACGGCTTCATCTGCACTAAAGGCAATTTTGCCCTGCGGAATTGCTACGTTAAACTTCTTTAATATCTCTTTTGCTTGATATTCGTGTATTTTCATTTTTTGTCCTGATTATTTAGCAATTTCTTTTCTATTAACTCTAATTTACGAAAAATATACTATTACTATATAGTTATTAAAATCATAATTCTTTTTCGACAGAAAGAATTTTACCTTCAACAAATTGAGCACTTTCTTTATTTTCAATGCCGACATACACAATTCCATCTTCATTGTGCGGTTCACCGAGACGAGAATGAACAGACTTAAGTCCGCCAAGATATTTCCTTGCATCGGATATATAAACTAAATCACCAACTTCCGCCGACATCCTTTCCATATCTTTTATTGATACATTGATAATCTCTTCTGCATCATTTCTTAATTTCCAATTTACTTTAATTATTTCGCCGTCCCGTTCATTTATTTTACCACCTTTGAATATTTCTTTTGCCCGATCAATAGACCAGATTGTTAATCCTTCTAAATGAGAATCGGGATCGAACTTTAGGAAATATACTGATGCTAGGGCAACAAAAAATACTAATATGAATGAAGTGAGTAATAGAAACGGTAGTCCTCCGATGTTAAACCAAATCAATAATAATAATAATGCTGATATTACGACTGTTCCGCTCATGTATATTTTATGATTTGGGATTTTTTTAATATTATTTACAAGTAGTGTAAGTGGGTCTTGCAAAAATGTAACGATTATTCCCACTCCGAAACAGACTATTGTATTATATAATGCGCTGATATATGTATAGGGATGTACCGGGTCCATAGGGACTCCATGGGCAATTGGTGTTATAAGCACACCCGGATAACGTGCGCCAATAATCATTAATGAACTGCCTCCTAAAAAGGTAACCACAACTCCCGCAGTTGTAAAACGATTCCAAAATGCTCCTAAGAAAATTGCCGCTACTAATGGTGGAGTAAAAATCGAATGGAAATATCCATGTGCTTCATATACAGTTGGATAACTGCTAAATGGAATTGTCGCTAAAATACCAATACCTGTAAATACAGCAGAAGCTATTCTTGCAGCATTCAATTCCTTTTTAGTCTCACTTTCTTTTGTACCGAATGTTTTCTTAAATTTTTCCTTTAATGGCGCATGAATATCATTCATATAAACTGCTGCAATCGCATTTATTAATGAATCGACCGTAGATAAAAGTGCGGCAGTTAATGCAGCTATAACAAATCCAAAAACACCTTTAGAAGCAATAATGTGAGTAACGGCTACAAAAACTTCATCAGGATTAACGTTTGCATTTAATGGCGAAGGTACAAGTCCTAACATTGCTTTTCCAATCCATCCTGCATTACTAACAACAATAGCGGATATTGGCAGTAAAAATAATACGTTGAAAATTGCGGCTTTTCTTCCTTCGTCTAAATTTTTAGCAGACATAAAACGCATTATCAGACCCATATTCATAAAAAGAAAACCAACAGAACCTGCTACACCATCCTGCCAAAAAATTCCTACGAAATTGAAATCAGGGGGCTTATTAAAATCCGCCAATGGCAGCCGCCAATCGGGTGGAAGGAGATGCCAAAATTTATCGAATCCTCCGAGATAGTTTATTCCTATTATAAAAACAAATAGCCCCGCAAGTAGGAGTATAAGTCCCTGTATTAAATCTGTGAATATTACTGCTGTCTGCCCACCAAACGTTATGTAAATACCTGTAATTACTGCGATCGCAATAATCACTCCCATCATAGTTACCGGTATTGTCATTCCTAAAATTGCAAAACTTTGCGGAAGTAATGGAGTAATCGTTTTTCCTAATGTTAATAGACCTATTCCGAGATATCCAATCATATATAACAATTGAAATATAGTTGCGATATATCGAACAGTGGGACTGAATCTTTTCTCGAAATATTCTGGTATCGATTTTAGACGAGTATAAATAACTATTGGAAGCCAACCGAATAAAAAGATTGGCATAAAAAACCAATCGTTCATATATGTCATCGTTGAGGCGATTCCATGTTCCAATCCCTTAGCAGAATATTTTATAAAACTATGACTTCCTACACCTGTTGCAACAATAGAAACAGATATAAGCCACCATGCAAACCTTCTGCCACCAAAGAAGAAATCATTTGTGCTTCTATTATACTTTGCAAAGTAGCTGCCAAAAAGCATTATCCCTGCAAAGTATATTAACATTACTACCCAGTCGGTAGTTGTCCCTAATCCATGTAGTGATTCCATATATTTACCAGTATAATGCAGCTATTATCATAATAAAATGAATTGCCATGTAATAGAAGAATCCGAAATAGAGAAGCCAATTCCATCTCCTATCTAATTTTTTTTCGGGATTAAGTACTTTTGCCTTTTTGATTAGAATCATTCCGGCAATAAAAAATATCCCGCCTACTCCATAAAGGTAAATGAATGGAAGCCACGAATGACTGAATGAAGGCATATTTTTCCTTTAAAATTCTGCTTAATTTAATCACGTTCGCTTATATACGCAAATTATTATTTCATTAAGATTTATTATCTTTGATAATAATAATCAGGCATCTAAAATAAATAGACTATCAAAAATAGTAACATTCTTCCTATTAACAATTGTTTTAGTCTCATGCATCTCGAATCGGAAGAAATCACTTTCTGTGAAAGGCTCTGTTACTATGGTTAATCTTACACTTAGATGGGCGGAAGGTTTCATGGAAGAGCACTCTGAAATTTCTGTTCAAGTAACTGGTGGTGGTTCGGGTACTGGTATTGCTTCGCTAATTAATGGCACTTCGAGTATTGCAAATATTAGCAGGGAACTAAAGCAAAGCGAAATTAATTATGCAAAACAAAATGGTGTAAATCCTATTCAGCATATCGTTGCCCTCGATGGTATTGCCGTAATCGTTAATCCGTCTAATAAGATAGATGCTATATCTTTCTCACTTTTAAAAGATATCTATTCGGGTAAGGTTAAGAATTGGAAAACAATTAACGGTAATGATGCTAATATTGTTTTGTATGGGAGAGAAAATAGCAGTGGTACTTACGAATATTTTCGACAAAGTATTCTCGGACGCAATGAGTCAGGAAGACAAATTGATTTCCCTTCAAATATGCAAAGCCTTCAAGGAACTGCTTCTTTAGCAGAAGCTGTTTCTAAAGATAAAAACGGTATTGGTTTCGGTGGTGTTGGTTATTTTGCATTGCGCAATGATATTAAAGTTTTACCAATTAGTTATAATAATAGTGATAAAGCTATCCCTCCCGTAATAAATAATTCAATAAATTATGATGCTATTAGGAATGGTTCGTATCCATTATCCCGCTTTTTATATTCTTATACTAATGGTATTCCTAAAGGAGAAGAAAAACTTTATATTGATTTTATATTATCATACAAAGGGCAAAAAATTGTTGAATCAATGGAGTATATTCCACTTAAAAAAAACTAATTATGACGAAGAAATACCATTCATCTTATGCTAAGAAGCGGACATTCAAATCAACATTAGTTGAAAAGGCAGTAAAATATTTTTTCTTTTTGAATGGAATGATCTCGGTTTTATTTTTGCTTCTTATTTTTCTCTTTTTATTTAAGGAAGCAATTAGCGCAATAAATAATATTGGAATAACTGAATTTTTTAAAAACATAGAATGGTACCCAACATCCGAAAACTCGCGCTATTCCATTATCCCATTGATATTGGGGACACTGTTAACCGCAATACCTGCAACAATAATATCTTCATTACTTGGTATTACACTTGGTATTTATTTATCAGAAATTGCTTCCGGAAAGACACGTGAAATAATAAAACCATTTATTGAAATATTCGCAGGGCTGCCAACTGTCGTAATTGGGTTCTTAATGTTGGCTGTTGGTTCTACTTATTTCCAAGAACTTTTTAATACCGGCACACGGTTGAATGCTCTCCTTGCTGCATTCGGGCTTTCTATAATTTTAATTCCAACTATATCTTCTTTAACAGAAGATGCTTTAAGAGCAGTACCGAATAATCTTAGAATGGCATCTTATGCGCTTGGAATAAACAAATTCGCAATGATTAAAAATGTTGTTATCCCCGCTGCAATAAGCGGAGTCTCGGCAGGTATTATTCTTGGATTTGGCAGAGCTATCGGAGAGACGATGATTGTACTAATGGTTTCGGGTAATGCTGCTGAATTGACTCTTAATATTTTACATAGCGTAAGAACTATAACTGCAACAATTGCAGGAGAATTAGGTGAAGTAGCTATTGGCTCTCCTCATTATTATGCACTCTTCTTTATTGGCACTTTTCTTTTGATAATTACTTTTATAATAAATTTAATTTCGGAATTGATAATAGAGCGAATGAGAAAAAAATTAAATAAGATGAATTAACAAATGGTAAATAGATTTAAAGAAAATATTAAAAAGAAAAGCTATTCAGATTCAATATTTGATAATGTTATGATTAGTGTAATACGAATAATTTCTTTCTTATTAATTATAATTTTCGTGTTAATTCTTGGTAAAATATTTTATGAAGGAATTGAAGTAATTAATTGGAATTTCTTGACGGGAATCCCAAAATCGAATATATCAAAAGGGGGAATCGGACCTGCAATATTTGGTACAATGGCAGTATCTATCATCATGCTTATTCTTGCTGTTCCGGTTGGAATATTCTCCGCAATTTATATTAATGAATTTGCGAAGGATACTTTTTGGCTTCGATTAATTAGGGCTTCTGTTAATAGCCTTGCCGGCGTTCCATCTATTGTAATCGGTTTATTCGGATTTGGTTTTTTTGTCCTATTTATTGGTAAATCAATCGATAATATTTTAAAAACGGGAATGTTGTTCGGGCAGCCGGCAATTATTTGGGCTTCTGCCACTCTTGCGGTTTTGGTTCTTCCTACAATAATTGTAACCACAACAGAAGCATTAAATTCTATTCCTCTTACTTTCAGGCAGGCATCATTAGGACTCGGCGCTTCTAAATGGCAGACAATTAGATATATAATTTTGCCTCAAGCGCGCTCCGGAATTTTAACCGGTGTTATTTTAGCTTTAAGTAGAAGTATTGGTGAGACAGCACCTATAATGTTTCTTGGCTGTGCTTTCTTTCTCCCCAATTTGCCGCTCGCTCATCTTGATTTATCTATTATACAAATTCCTATTATTAATCCGGCTGATCAATTTATGCATTTGGCTTACCATATTTTTATTCTAGCTACACAATCCTCTAATCCTACATTAACTGCACCATTTCAATATGGTACAACTTTAGTATTAGTTCTTATTACTCTATTGCTTAATTTAACAGCTATAATTTTTAGATTTAGATTCAGAAAAATAATTGAAGTGGTCAAAAGGAATCAATGAAAGAAGTAAAAATTAAAATAAAAAATTTAAGCGTATATTTTAATTATATACAGGCATTGAATGATGTTTCGTTAGAGATTTTTGAAAATAAAGTTACATGCCTAATTGGACCTTCGGGATGTGGTAAAACAAGTCTTCTACGTTCTCTTAATAGAATGAATGATCTGATCTATGGATTTAAGATGAAAGGGGAAGTATTAATAGATGATATTAATATTTATGATAAAGATATAGATGTAGTTAATTTACGCCGTTTAGTCGGTATGGTTTTTCAGCAGTCTAATCTATTTCCTAAAAGTATTTACGAGAATTTAATCTTTGCACCAAAGATTCTTGGTGTAAAAGATAAAACTGAGTTAGAAGAGATTGCAGAACGAGTTTGTACTCAAACATCAATCTGGAATGAAGTCAAAGACCGATTAAACGAAAGTGCACTTAATCTATCTGCCGGGCAGCAACAGCGGCTTTGCATCGCAAGAGCATTAACTGTTAATCCTGATATATTATTAATGGATGAACCTTCGAGTTCATTAGATCCGGTATCTACTTCAAAAATAGAAGATCTTCTTTTTGATTTAAAACGAAACTATACTATATTAATTGTTACACATAATATGCAGCAAGCCGCAAGAGTAAGTGATTATACTGCCTATCTTTATCTTGGTCAGCTTGTTGAATACGATAAAACAACTAAGATTTTTACAAATCCGGCTAATAAACAAACAGAAGATTTCTTAACCGGAAGGTTTGGGTAAAAAATGGAACGACCTTTTGATATTCAGCTCGAAAAACTGAAAACTAAATTATATAAAATGTGCAGTCTTGTTGATGAACAAGTAGATTATGCCATTAAGTCATTAGAGGATATTAATCCGGAACTTGCAAAGATTGTTTTAGAGCGCGATTCCAAAGTGGATAAGTATGATGATAAGATAGAGCGTGTATGCCAAAAGTTATTCGCTCTTAATCAACCTGTTGCTATGGATTTACGATATGTTATGTCTGCTTTAAAAATTAATACTAATCTTGAAAGATTAGGAGATCTCTCTGTTAATATAGCTCATCTTTCTATTGAAATTAATGAACCACAAGAAATTTATAGAAAGATTAATTTTAGTGAAATCTCTTATTTGACTAAATTTATGATTAAAAACGCAATCGATTCTTTTATTAGAATTGATGCGGAACTTGCTCGCCAAGTTCTAACCACAGAAGATAAACTTGATGATTTAATCAGAACTGCGGGGGATAGCATAGTCTTAAAAATGAAACAGGATGGAAATTTTGTTGAACAAGGTTTAAAAATATATTCAGTTCTTCAAGAGATGGAGCGTCTCGGAGATCATGCAACTAATATAAGTGAAGAAGTATATTTTATCGTGAAAGCTCAATCTATTAAGCATCGAACGGACGATTTCGATGATATTGATGAATAAATGATAAATTAAATTTAAAGCATGGGCTAAATATTGTTTTCTTTATTTATGCGCTCAAGATTGCATTTGAAAGCCCTTGTATCTAAATTAAACGTCTGTATTTTTTAAAATTATTACAAATGGAGGTCTGATTATTATGGGTATGATGGCTAAGATGAGAAATCTTGCGCCTTGGTTTATTATCCTTGTAGGCGGTCTTTTCGTTTTGTTCATGGTTGTTTCCGATTCTCGTGTATTAGAGTTTATGGGCAATAG
>JBAYVI010000140.1:0-8286 GCA_041674625.1 Melioribacteraceae bacterium
AAAATCTCGATTCCAAAAGCAGAAGAAGCAAAACCGAAAGAAATAGAAATTAAAGTGAAATAATTCTTTTGTATTTTAGAAGCCCATAAGTTAATTCTTATGGGCTTTTGTTTATTTTAAAGATTCAGTTTTTGAAAAATAGGAGAAAATTTATGAGTGAAACAGCAGAGAAATTCCAATTTAAGGCAGAAGTAAAACAGTTGTTAGATATATTAGTTCATTCGCTTTATACAAGCAGAGAGATTTTTTTAAGAGAATTAGTTTCAAATGGTTCTGATGCCCTTGATAAATTACGTTTTGAATCGAACAGAGGAACGGAGATAGTTGACAAAGATTTACCATTAGAGATCAGAATTGATTTTGATGAAAAGGAAAAAACAATAACCGTGAAAGATACGGGTATTGGAATGACAAAAGATGAATTGATTAATAATATCGGTACGATAGCAAAATCAGGTTCGGCAGAATTTCTAAAGACTTTGCAAGAGAGCAAGGGAGATGCTAATAATATAATAGGAAAATTTGGAGTCGGTTTTTATTCCGTTTTTATGATAGCAAAGGAAGTAATTATTAAAAGTAAATCATTCAAAGCGGATGCACCTGCAATTGAATGGAAATCAGATGGACTTGGTGATTTTGAAATAAAAGAATCGGATGAAAAATTAGGAAGAGGAACAACGATTATAATTTATCTGAAGGATGAAGCCACTGAGTATGCCTCAGATTGGAAGCTAAAAGGAATTATAAATAAGCATTCCAATTTCATTAATTTCCCGATCTTAGTAAAAGAAGAAAAAGTAAATACAATTAATGCTATATGGCGTGAACCGAAATCATCAGTTACAAAAGAGCAATATGATGAATTTTATAAATTCTTAAGTTACGATACTGAAAGCCCACTCGAAGTTATTCATAAATCTGTTGATGCTCCGATACAGTTCAATTCGCTTTTATTTATTCCCAAAAAGAGTGATGAGTATTTTTGGATGAATAAAGACAATTATGGTTTGGATTTATATGTAAGAAGAGTTTTAATTCAGCATAAAAATAAAGATTTATTACCGGAATATTTAAGTTTCGTAAAAGGAATTGTCGATTCAGAAGATTTGCCATTGAACATTTCAAGAGAGACATTGCAAGAGAATGCAGTATTTTCTAAAATATCACAAAGTGTAACAAATCAAGTGCTTTCCCAATTAGCAGATATTGCAAAGAATGACTCAGCAAAATATAATGATTTCTGGAAAGAGCACGGAAGAGTATTTAAGCTAAGTTATATGGATTTTGTTAATCAGGAAAAGATAGTGGAATTACTGCGCTTCAATTCATCATTCAATGAAAAGAAAGAAGAGCTTTCATCGATAGCAGAATATGCCGCAAGAATGAAAGACGATCAAAAAGAGATCTATTATGCATTCGGAACAAGCAGAGAAGGGTTGGCACTTGATCCTCACTTAGAAATATTCAGAGATAAAGGAATCGAAGTACTCTATCTATTCGATCCAATTGATGAATTTGTGATTAGTGCATTTAGAAAATATAAAGATTTTGAATTTAAGTCGGTTGAGAATGCAGATGCTAAGAAATTGGAAAAATTTTCCAATTTAAAAGAGAAAGAGAAAAAATTCGAGAAATTAGCTAAAGAAGATAAAAAGCAGTTTAGCAGTTTATTGAGTAAAATGAAATTGATACTTGGAGATAAAGTAGAGGATATAAAAGAAACTGAGAGATTATCAGGTAGTCCGGCATGTTTATCAAGTAAAGATGAAGGTATGACATCATCGATGAAGAAAATCTTAAAGATGCAAAATCAAGATATGGGTCAGGAGAAGAGAATTTTGGAGATAAATCCGGATCATACATTGGTTAGAAATTTGATTACTGTGTTTAAGAAAAATGCTGAAGATGAGTTTATTGTGAATGTAACAAATCAGTTATATGAATCAGCATTGTTACTTGAAGGTAATCTCGAAGATCCGCATGCATTAGTTGATAGATTAAATAAGATGCTTGAACAATCGAGTGATTGGTATGTAAAAGTAAAATCGGAATAATTTTTTTGTTATATAATTATTTATCTGATGAATTCTCATTCTGCGGAATCGGAAACACATAATATTCAAGTTACAATGAAAAGCTCCCTACGAGGGAGCTTTTTTTGTTGATCCATTTTTACTTCTATATTCATTAAAATTCAACTTGAGCACATATAATTTTTGAAACGCAAGAAATGAGAAAAGTATGAAATGTAATGCATATTATAACAATTGAAAAGAAGGATTAAAAAGATAAAAAACACTTGACTTATATTAAAAATCGGCTTAATTTGGGGATAATGTAAACGTTTACATGGGGAAATGGCACCTACAATAAAAGAAATAGCGAAATTAGCCGGTGTATCGATAGCGACTGTATCGAGAGCATTAGCAAATGACCCAAAGGTTATTGCCTCCACTAAATCAAAAATTGATCTTATTGCCCGCAACATAAACTACCAGCCAAACTTAATGGCAAGAAACTTTGTAAAAAGAACTTCTAATTTAATTGGACTTATACTCCCTCATTTATATGATGAATTTTATTCAGATATAATAAAGGGTGTTGAGAAGTATGCTCAGGGAAGCGGTTACTATACATTGGTTACGAGTTCCGGCGATGAAGAATCATTAAGTGATTCAATAAACAATTTTACTTCCGGAGGTTTATCAGCCGGGTTTATAATAATGCTCACTTCAGAAAATGACGATATTGTAGAGCAATTAAGACATAGCAAGACACCTTTTGTAGTTATCTCGGATAAATCTCTTTCGAGAGAGTTTAATGCGGTAACAATAAACAATTATGAAGCATCATTAAAATTATGCCGGCATGTATTTTCTAAGAAGAAATACGCTAGTGTAAAATATATTTCAGGACCGAAAAGCAATATAGATTCGCAAATGAGAAGAGACGGGTTTAAGGATGCATGCAAAGAATATTCCATTACAATTAAAAAGAAAGATATAATAGAGGGTGATTTTACATTCGAGAGTGGCGAAAAAATTTGTAAGGAGTTTTTTATCGAAGATAAAGTGCCTGAACTCATATTGACAGGTAATGATATGATGGCTTTGGGTTGCATAAAGGTAATTAATAAAAACAAATTAAAATTAGGTGAAGATATATTTATTGCCGGAATTGATGGTATTATTTTGGGGCAGATGATCAGTCCGAGATTGACAACAATGAAAATCCAGACTGAACTTATCGGCACAAATGCAGTGAAGATGCTTTTAGAGCAGATGAAATTAAATAACCATAGGCATAAAAATTCCAATGTAGTAACAGAATTAATTAAAGGGAACACGATTTAGAAAAGGATAGCAATGAAGCAATTTGAAACAAAATATGGTTACTTCGAGAAAGAAGAGTATGTAATTAAAACATATAAAACACCCAAGCCATGGGTGAATGTTGTATCGAATGGGAAATATGGATTTGTAGTTTCGCAAACTGGAGGGGGGTTTAGTTGGGATACTCATTCAGAATTTAACCGTTTGAACCGCTGGCATCAGGATATGATTCAAGATAATTGGGGGAAGTATTTTTACATAAAGAATAATAAGAGCGGAGAGATTTGGTCGCCTACTTGGCAGCCGGTCAGGAAAAAATTAGATAAATATGAAGCACGTTACGGAACGGGATATGTTCTGTTTTCTTCTGAATACAAAAATATTACATTAAATGTAAAAGCATTCGTACCTTTTGATGAGAATTTGGAAATATGGAACTTCGAGATAATTAATAATTCTAAAGAAGACGTTGATCTTTCAATTTATACTTATTTTGAATGGTGTTTAGGTTCTTCTGCAGATCATCATCGCGAGTTTCATAAACAATTTATAGAAACAGAATTTTCTAAAGAATTAAATGCGATGACAGCAAAGAAAAGGATGTGGGATATTCCACTTGGAGAAAGAGGTCATTGGAATATTGAATATCCTTACATCGGTTTTATTGCTTCTGATAGAGAAATAACTGATTACGAAGGTGATAAAGAATCGTTTATCGGAAACTACGGAAGTCTAAATAATCCTGAAGGAATTAACAAGAATGAGCTAACGAAAAAAACAGGCAAATGGAACGATTCAGTTGCAGTAATAAAAATTGATTCAAATGTAGAAGTAGGATCGAAAGATAATTTCTCAATTTTTATGGGAATCGAATCATCCAAGGAAAATATTTCAAAAGCAGTAACTAAATATTCATCGCATGAAAAAGTTGATGATGCACTCGAAAAAGTAAAACAGAATTGGAGAGAATTATTAGGTGATTTGGAAGTGCAGACTCCTGATGGAGCATTGAATTTATTAGTTAATCAGTGGCTAAGATATCAAGCAATAGCTGGAAGATTATGGGGACGTACAGCTTATTATCAGCAAAGTGGAGCGTTCGGATTTAGAGATCAGTTGCAGGATAGTTTAGTTTATTTACCAATTAAACCGGAATGGACTGCAGATCAGATAAAGCTGCATGCACGTCATCAATTTAAGGATGGACAAGTTTTGCATTGGTGGCATCCTATATCTGAAACCGGTTTACAGACTAAGATGACAGATGATTTGCTTTGGCTTCCTTACGTTATTGCGCAATACATAAAAGAGACAGATGACTATTCGATTTTGGAAAAGAAAGAACCATACTATGATGATAAATCAGAAGATACATTATTAGAACATTGTATTGCTGCAATTGAAAAAGTATTAACACGATTTAGCGAAAGAGGGCTTCCATTGATTGGAGCTGGGGATTGGAATGATGGATTAAGTGCAGTTGGATTAGATATGAAAGGTGAATCGATCTGGTTAGCTCAATTTTTCTATTTAGTGATAAATGAGTTTACAGAATTACTAATTGATAAAGATGATTTAAAAGAAAAATATTTTGCCGTAGCAGAGAAATTGAAAGATGCCGTAGAAGAATATGGATGGGATGGAGAGTGGTATTGGAGAGCTACAAAAGATAATGGTGAACTTATCGGAAGCAAAAATTCACCTGAAGGGAAAATATTTTTAAATGCCCAGACTTGGTCAGTTCTAAGCGGAATCGGTTCAGAGGAAAGACAATTAAAGGCAATGGAATCGGCAGAAATGAATTTATTAAAGGATAATGGAGCACTGCTTTTAGCACCTGCATATTCCAAACCGGATAATTATATAGGGTATTTATCTCGATATGCACCGGGGAGAAGAGAGAATGGTGGAGTATATACTCATGCTGCTACATGGGCAATATGGGCTTTTGCTAAGCTAAAACAAAATGGAAATGCCTTCGAAGCATATAAAAGATTGAACCCTATTTTAAGTGGAATGGACCCGGATAGATATGTTGCCGAACCATTCGTTACACCTGGGAATATTGATGGACCCGATTCTCCAAATTATGGAATGGCTGGATGGACTTGGTACACAGGTTCTGCTTCGTGGTATCAAAAAGTAATTGTTGATCAAATGCTTGGAATTAGAGCATCGAAAGATGGATTAGTTATTGATCCGTGTATTCCGAAGGATTGGAATTCATATAGCGTTAAAAGAAAATTCAGAGGCACTCTTTATGCTATTAATATTGATAATGGATATCATACCGGAACTGGAATACAGAGAATTATTGTTGATGGAGAAGAAGTAAAATCGAATGTGATTAATGTAAGCGGAAAGGAATTCGTTGAAGTAAAAGTGATTTTAGGTTAAGCGGGGAACTGAAATGAAAAAACTTTTATTAACTTTATTATTCGTACCAATATTTAATTTTTCGCAAGTTGATTATAAACTAGCGAAAGATCAGAGAGAACTTTTAGATACACTTCAAAGAAGGACATTTAATTATTTCCTCAATGAAGTAAACTATAAAAATGGATTAGTAAAAGACCGCTCTACCAAAGAATCTCCTGCAAGTATTGCAGCTGTTGGATTTGGATTACCGACTTATGCAATAGCAGCAGAAAAAGGGTGGATAGAGCGAAAGAAAGCCTATGATATTACTTTAGCAACATTAAAATTCTTTTTAAAATCGGAACAGAGTCAATCGCCAAAAGCGACAGGGTATAAAGGTTTTTATTATCATTTCTTAAAAATGAATAATGGTAAAAGGGAATGGAATTCCGAATTATCATCAATAGATACAGCATGGTTATTGGCAGGTTTGATTTTTTGTCGGCAGTATTATTTAGGGGAGGCACCTGAAGAAATTGAGATAAGAAAACTATCGACAAGATTAATAGAAAGAGTCGATTGGAACTTCATGCAGTTGAAAGAAGGGAAATACAAGTACGGAATTAGTCTTGGTTGGTCTCCCGAAGGTGGATTTCATAATCGTGGCTGGCATGGATATGATGAATCGTTGTTTATCTACATTCTTGCCACAGGTTCAGGTATGAAAAATCCAACTGAAGCTTATAATACATGGCTTAACACTTATGTATGGGATGAACCGTATAAAGGATTAGAACACTTAATATTTCCTCCTATGTTTGGTCATCAATACACAAATATGTTTATTGATTTCAGAAATCTTTCTGATAAATATATGAGAGAGAAGGGAATCGATTATTTCGAAAATTCAAGAAGAGCAGTTTTAACGCAGCAGAGATATGCAATTGAGAATCCACTTAAATGGAAAGGTTATGGAGAATTGATGTGGGGCTTAACTGCCTGCGATGGACCGGAAGCAAAAAATAATAAAGATGGCAAAGAGTATTTGGGGTATGCTGCAAGAGGCACGAGTGGCAGGGATTCAGTTCTATTTGATGATGGGACTTTAGCACCTACCGCTGTTGCAGCATCCCTACCCTTTGCTCCTGAAGTTTGTTTGCCCACTCTGGAGAATATGAAAATTATGTATGGCGATAAAGGGCTATGGGATAAATATGGTTTTCAGGATGCATTTAATCCCACTTCTGAATGGATTGCAACTGATTGTCTTGGAATTGATCAAGCACCGATAATAATTATGATCGAAAATTTTTATAATGGATTAGTTTGGAAGACTATAATGAAGGACCCTATAATTAAAAAGGGATTAGAGATTCTTGATTTTAAGTATGTGAGAAAAGAATGATATGAAAAAATTACTTTTTTTATTCTTTATTGTGTCTTCTCTTTATGGACAGAGAAAATTATTGGATGATTTTGGTTCGCTTGATGGATGGAGTGTCTTTGGTTCAGATGGAGTAATCACAAAAATATCGTTAGTAGAAGGAGTGAATGGTAAGGCGATCAAATTCGATTACGATTTTACTAATGGTTCAGGATATGGTGGAATAAGGAAAGAGTTTAGTACAAACCTACCAGAAAATTTTCAATTTATATTTAATCAAAAAGCTATTTCTCCAAATAATAATTTCGAGTTCAAGTTAGTAGATAATACCGGCGATAACGTTTGGTGGCAAAATAATATTAATTACGCCTTTCCTAAAGATTGGCAAAAAATTAAAATCAAAAAAAGACATATATCATTTGCGTGGGGACCAATTGCAGACCACTCATTAAAACAGTTAGATAAAATTGAATTTACTATTGCTTCATATTCGGGCGGAAAAGGTTCGATGATAATTGATGAACTTTTCTTTGAAGAACTCCCACCTGAGACCGATGAAATACCTGAAGCCATTATAAAAAATTCGATTTATGATTTTGGTAAAAAGATTGAAATTGGCGGGCTGAATATATATTGGGAAAAGGAAAACTTACCTGATAGCGCAAAAATATTAATTTCTGATGATGCTTCTAGTTGGTATGAGATTTATAACTTATCAAATATTTCCGGATATGTAAATTATATAAGAACAGTCGGTGAAGAGGGAAGATATCTAAAAATTGTTACATCGCCTGAAGGAAAATCGTCGAGCATCAAAAACATAAAAATAAATCCTGTTAAATATTCAGAAGATAAGAATCAGTTTTTTATAAATATTTCTAAAGAAGCAGGACGTGGATTTTACCCAAGATATACGAATGAGGAAGCATCTTATTGGACTGTTATAGGCGTGGATGCGGATGCAAAGGAGGCGATGATTAATGAAGATGGTGCGATAGAGGTTGATAAAAAGAGTTTTATGATAGAACCGTTTATTTATAATAATGGCACACTGCTCAATTGGAATAATGTAGAAAAAACACAATCGTTAGATAGAAATTTCCTTCCGATTCCTAATGTTAAATGGGAGAAGGATGGAGTAGAATTGAAGATACAGTCATTCGCATCAGGCGAAGCGAATAAAAATTCCACATTAAACATTTCTTATGAATT
>JBAYVI010000141.1:0-8274 GCA_041674625.1 Melioribacteraceae bacterium
CCACCAGCGGCAGTTGCAACTAAGAGGAGAAGAAATCCGCGCGCTTCTATGTTTGCGAATAATAATAACACCAATCCCTCAGATACATCAGGGTTAAGTAGTCCGCTAATTCAAGATGATTCTTCTGTTCAAAATCGTCCATCTCTTGAAGTTGATACTCTTGCATTAAATCGACCAAAATTAATTGGCGATTCAGTTGCTCGAAATAGACAACTATCCCGAGCTGATTCTACTATCGATAAGAGTTTTGTTGCTCATAGAGATAGTACTGTTATCGGCGATTCATTAGCCTATTCCGATTCTACATTTGCTGATACATTGGATGTTGAGCCATCAGTGCCATTTTATACAATTGGTTTAGAATACCTTAAACTTGGTGTTAAATGGCTTCTACTTGATTACGACCAAATCAGTCTTAATTTTTCACAGAATAGCACTTTATCAGGAAGTGGACTTAAAGGAACCGGGACTGGATTTAATAATTTCTTTGGAATCACTCAATCAGAAAGCAAAGGTCCTTCGCGGCTTTTTATGCTCGGGCTTTCAAATAAAGTGGGTGCACGTGCCCCAAATGGTAACCTTTCCGATAATTATTCACATAAAAATCAATTTGATATTAAAACATCTCGACCTTTATGGGAAGGCGCACAATTGGATCTTAACTGGACAGTTGGATGGGGCTTGAATAAATCAACAACAATTCAGACCGATTCTATGGGAGTAGTCTCAATTAAGAATTTAACTTCTACTGGCGATATTACTCGATCTTTTGTAAGCTTGCCTCCTTTCTTATTTATATCAGGGGGAATCAAAAAAGTAGCTGAACTATATGATAAGACTTCTCCTCGTCCAACACAGAATTTATCTGATGCATTTGTAGAAGGATTAGAAACTTTCTCACTATTTTCAAAAGTACCGATATTGAAGGATGTAATGAAATATATACCTAGACCTAACTGGTCATTGACTTGGAATGGTTTAGAGAAAATAGAATGGCTAAGTTTCGCTAAAAAAGTTTCCCTACAGCATGCTTATACTTCTACCTATAATGAAGGGTGGAAAATTAATACAGATGGACTTCATGAAGTACAATCGCAAAAGATAGAATTTGGTTTTAATCCTCTTCTGGGATTGAGTATGCAGTTTGATAAAGTTCTCGATGGTAATTTTACAAGTTCTATTAGATTTTCTACTAAAACAATCTACAATCTTGGTGCTACTACAAGAAATATTACAGAGAGTTTTACTCGCGATATTAATGTTTCGGCAAGTTATCAAAAATCAGGATTTGAACTTCCATTATTCGGAATTTCTCTTAAGAACGATTTAGAAGTATCCGTTTCTTATACAAGCGGTAAATCATCGAGTTTGGTTTATAAAATGGATGCATTTAAAGAAGCAGGTGAACCATTGGATGGAACAACAAGAACAACTATTGAACCAAAGGTTAAATACGTAATGAGTTCACGAGTAACACTTTCTATATTCTATCGCCGGACATCGGTAGAACCGCAAGGGGCTTCAAGAATACCGCCTACTACAACCAATGAAGCTGGTATTGATGTTCATATATCGATTCAATAAATAAAGGATTAGAAAATGTCTCCGAGAAGAAATAAGGTTTTATGGGTAGATGATGAAATTGAATTATTGCGTTCACATATTATTTTTCTAAACGAAAAAGGTTATGAAGTTCAAACCGTTGCAAATGGCGAGGATGCTATTGATGAAATTAAAAATGAGAATTATGATTTAATATTTTTAGATGAAATGATGCCCGGTTTAGGTGGCCTCGAAACTTTAGCTCAAATAAAAGAAATAAATCCGGCTATACCTGTTGTAATGATTACTAAAAGTGAAGAAGAAACTTTAATGCATGAAGCAATTGGGAGTAAAATTAGTGATTATTTAATAAAGCCGGTTCTTCCTTCACAAGTTTTAATGGCCTGTAAAAAGTTTCTCGAAAGCGCAAAGATTTCTGATGAATATGTTGCTAAAGATTATTTAGAAGCATTTAATAAGATTACACAGCGTTTAATGCTAAAACCCGACTACAAAGATTGGATTGAGATCTATTCTAAATTAGTTAATTGGGATATGGAATTGGATGAACATCCGGAAGTTGATTTAAGGCAGACTCTAAATGATCAGCGGAAAGAATGCAATAAAGAATTTTCAAAATATATTGAGAAGAATTTTTCAGATTGGTTATATAGCACAGATGGGAATGCTCCCGATTTCTCTCCTTCAATTACAGAAAAATATGTTTTCCCTCATCTTGTTGAGCATAAAGGACCAGTATTCTATTTTGTTATTGATTGTCTCCGTCTCGATCAATGGTTAATGATGGAAAAAGTTTTGAGAAATTTTTTCAAAATAGAAAAAGATTATTATTATTCTATATTACCTACTTCTACTCCATATGCTCGGAATGCTCTTTTTGCTGGATTATATCCTTCTGAAATAGAAAAAAATTATCCTGATCTTTGGGCTTCTGATAATGAAGATGATGAAAAAAGTATGAATAAACATGAAAAAGATTTATTGCAACTTTTATTAGAAAGGAAGAGAATTAAATTAGATAATGAAATGAAATTTATGAAAATTATCGATCCTGACGTGGGAAGGTCTTTTGAAAACAATATTGCATCACATAAGAAAACACATTTTATGGCAGTTGTGGTAAATTTCTTAGATATGATTGCACATGGAAGGTCTGATTCAGAAATATTAAAAGAGATTGCACCAGATGAACCGGCATATCGTTCACTTACAAATAGTTGGTTCCTTCATTCCTCATTGCTCGGTACTTTGAAAACAATCTCTACAATGCCGAATGCAAAAGTAATTATTACAACAGATCATGGAAGCATAAGAGCTTTAAGAGGTGCTAAGGTTTTGGGCGATAGAGAAGCAAGTGCTAATCTACGTTTTAAATTCGGAAGAAATTTAAAGGTAGATGATAAACATGCAGTTTATATCAAGAATCCATCTGACTTTAAATTACCTAAACGCGGTGTTACGATAAATTACATAATTGCGAAAGAAGATTACTATTTTGTTTATCCAACAGATTATCATAAATATTTAAGTCATTATAAAGATAGCTTTCAGCATGGAGGTATATCAATGGAAGAGATGATTTTACCTGTAATTACTATGGAAAGCCGGGCTTAAATAATGGTTGGCACTTATTTATGCGGCTCCGAAGATGAAACTCGTCAATTAGCAGAAAAATTCGCTTTATCATTGAATCTTGGAGCTGTTGTTTTACTTTGTGGAAATCTTGGTGCTGGTAAAACATTTTTTGTTAGATCTGTCTGTAACTATTTTAATATCCCGGAGATATCGAGTCCCTCATTTTCGATTATTAATTTATATTCAGGTAAATACGATATTACTCATATCGATTTTTACAGAATTAATGATATTGAAGAACTGTTCCCAATTGGCTTTTATGATTATCTAAATGATAGTTCAATTAAATTTATTGAATGGGCAGATATGTTCCCCGGAATATTTGCTTCAAACTACTTTTTAATTAATTTTAAAAATAATGATGATGACTCAAGAGAAATTACGATTAAATATTATGAATAATTATTTTCCTTTCCTTGCTTTAGAAACTTCTGCAAAGGTGTGCAGTGCTGCACTTTTAGTAAATGAAAAAGAGTATTATGAAATAAATATTAATAAACCTCATATACATTCTGAAAAAATAATTTATTGCATTGATGAATTATTAAAGAAATCTGAATTAGTTAAAAATGATTTGAAATTAATTGCGGTTTCTAATGGACCCGGATCTTTTACAGGTTTGCGTATTGGGTTAGCTACAACCAAAGCTTTATCTCAATCCCTTAGTATCCCTATAATATCTGTCCCTACATTCCAAGCTATGGCTTTATATATATCAAGATTTCTAACCGAAGGGGAAGAGTTTTCTATCATAACTAAGGCTAACCTCGGAGAATATTATTCAGCAAAATTTAAAGCATTACCTAATTCGAATTCTTATGAGACTCTTAAAGAAGTAACAATTATTAACGATGCTGAATTAAAAGAGATAAAAAAGGGGAACAAAATATTCGGAGGTTTTACGGGTACTTATGAGAATCCTTCCGCAATTTCAATTGCTTGGTGGGCTTATTTTTATGGTAAAGATTTATTAACTTCCGATATCGATTATTTGGAACCTGACTATATTAAAAAATTTGTAATAAAGGTGATGAAGTGAAAAAATGTTTATTTATGACATTGTTTGTATTATTTGGGAATTTAATTGCACAACCGGCTATATCAGTAGAGAAACCGAGCTTTGATTTTGGAGTAATCCATGAAGGTGAGAATGTTACTCATAATTTTGAAATAGTTAATACCGGTAATAGTGATTTGAAAATTACTCGTGTTTATGCTTCTTGTGGATGTACTGCAGTAGAGCCGGAAAAAGATTTATTAAAACCCGGGGAAAAGACTTTTGTAATGATTGAATTTAATTCTACCGGAAGATTAGGTATTCAAGAGAAATATGTTTTTATTAATTCCAATGATCCTAAGCAAAAAGAATTACGCCTCCATTTTAAAGCTGACGTTCAGCCAAAGGTTGAAGCAGAGAAAAATACAGAATCAAAATTAACTCTTTCAAAAAATTATTTCGATTTCGGAAACGTTAAAGAGGGTAAGATAGTAGAAGTTACTATTGCTTTTAAAAATAGCGGACAGAAAGAACTAGTTATAAAAGATGTAAAAACTTCATGTGGATGCACTGCGGCACTTCTTTCTAGTAAAAAACTTAAACCGGGCGAACAAGGAGATATGAGAATTGAATTGGATACTTCAAATAGAACCGGTAAATTAACAAGAACCGTTACTCTATATTCAAATGACCCTGTTGATCCAAGTCAAACAATAACTATTTTTGCAAACATAACTGAGAATAAATAAATATATGGGATGGTTTAAAAGATCCAAACAAAATATATCGCCGGAAAGTAAAAAAAGTGATATCCCCGATGGTCAATGGTCAAAGTGTGGAGACTGTGGAGAGATCGTGCACAATAAACAATTAGAACAAAATTATTCAATCTGTCCTAAATGCGGATTCCATTTCCGTATTGGCAGCCAACAATATTTTGAACATTTATTTGATGGTGGTGAATTTAAAGAATTAGATAAAAAGATGAGATCAGCCGATCCGCTCGAATTTACAGATACAAAAAATTACGCTGAAAGAATTGTAGCTACGATTAAGAAAACCGGATTGAATGATGCGATAAGAACCGGAGTAGGAAAAATCGATGGTAAGAAAGTTGTGATTTCTTGTATGGATTTCGGTTTCATTGGTGGAAGTATGGGGTCGGTAGTTGGAGAAAAAATTGCAAGAGCAATCGAAAAAGCATGTGATGAAAAAATTCCGATGATTTTAATTAGCCAAAGCGGTGGCGCTAGAATGATGGAAGGTGCTTATTCTTTAATGCAGATGGCAAAGACAAGTACTCGATTGGCGAGATTAGCTGAAATGAAACTTCCATTTATTTCGGTACTTACTGATCCAACTACGGGTGGTGTAACTGCAAGTTATGCAATGCTTGGAGATGTTATAATCGCCGAACCAAAGGCATTAATAGGATTTGCAGGACCAAGAGTAATTAAGCAAACTATTGGGCGTGATTTACCTGAGGGATTTCAACGTTCGGAGTTTTTATTAGAGAATGGTTTCCTTGATTTTATTGTAAATAGAAAAGAGTTGAAGGATAAATTATCTTTATTAATGGAATACTTTTCTTAAAATTATTTCTTGAAGTTTTTACTTAATTTATAAAAAACTTCAAGTGCATAATCTAATTCTTTAATAGTATTAAATGGGCTAAAAGATACTCTTATGGTCCCTTTTGCTTCTTCATATTCATAACCACTATTTAAAAGTACATGTGATGGTTTTAATGTGCCTGAAGTGCAAGCAGAACCAGCCGAAGCTGCTATTCCATTCAAATCGAGAAACATTAGCATCGCTTCCGAATCATTATTATATATATTGTTATCAAAGCTGAAATTAAGAATATAGGGAAAATCATTAACCGGTTTATTAATTTTTAAATCAGAAATTTGAGCTAATAAATTATTTTTGAAATAATCTCGAAGCTTTGTTACAAATATAAAGTTGTCTTCAATTTTATATTGAAGCTGTTTAACCGCTTCTGCAAATCCAATTATTGCATATGTATTTTCAGTTCCGCCTCTTCTATTCTTTTCTTGCGAACCACCAATAATTAATGGTTCTAATGGAGTACCGCTTTTTGCATAAAGGAAGCCTGCTCCTTTAGGTCCTGCTATTTTATGCGATGAAGCCGCTAATGAATCGATTCCTAATTCTTTAACGTCAATTTTTATTTTACCAAAAGCTTGAACTGCATCTGTATGAAAAAATGTTTTATTAATTTTTGCCATTGATGCTAGAGTGTTAATTTCATTTACTGACCCAACTTCATTATTGACATACATAAATGCAGCTAACGATACTTCATCAGTTAGTTCTTCTTCTAATTTTTCTTTATTAATTAAAAATATTTTTTCGTTTTCAATTAATGAGATTTGAAACCCATTATTACTAAGTTCCTTAGTATAATCCAAAACACAATGGTGTTCGATAGGGGATGAGATTATTTTATTTCTTCCTCTATCTTTTTTGTCACCGTTTGAGATTCCTCTTAATGCAAAATTATTTGCTTCTGTTCCACCGCTGGTAAAATAAATTTCCCCCGGATCAGCATTTATAAAGTTCGCAATAATTTCTCTTGCTTCTTCTAATGCAACTCTTACATTCCTTCCAAAAGAATGAATTGAAGATGGGTTACCATAATTCTCTTTCATGAAAGGAATCATCTTCTCGATTACCTTAGGATTAATGGCGGTAGTAGCAGCGTTATCTAAATAAACTTTTTCCATTTTATCTTAGAGTTACATCTCCATAATGAATTAATTCAGTTTTGTCTCCTTGATTTAGAACGAGGAATCCTTTTTCATTAATATCTTCAAGAATGCCATATTTTGCGTTATCTCCTTCGATGATTTTTATTTTTTCACCAATCATCTTGCATCTGCTTTTCCAGTCGGAAAGAATTTTGTCTGTGGAGTGATGTATCATGGTTAAAATTTGTTCAAAATTATTTAATATATCGCTTAACAATCTTTCGCGAGATATTAATTCATTAAATTCTGTCCTAATTGAAGTAGGTGGGATTTCAAACTTGGATTGAAAACTTGGTTGGTTTACATTAATCCCTATCCCAATTACGAGTCTATCAATTTTATTTCCTCGCGAAACAGATTCTAATAAAATACCAGCAACTTTTTTCTTATTAATTAAAACGTCATTGGGCCATTTTAATTCAACCTTTAACTGAAATAAGTTTTCAATTGATTGAGCGACAGCAAGAGAAGCACCAAGATTAATAAAATTGACATAATTTTCTTTAAGCTTTTCTTTTAGTAAAATGGAAAAGGTCAAGTTTTGACCGCTATTACTTACCCAAATTCTCTCTTTTCTCCCTTTTCCCTGACTCTGGTATTCAGCAAGAAGAACAGTTCCATGCTTTGAATATTCTTCTGATTCTAATAGAAGTCGATTAGTCGAATTGACTTCATCACAATAAACAAAATTTCTTCCAATAACTTCGGTGTCTAACTTAATATCAAATTCTTCAATATTGAACATAATGAGCTCCTAAGTAATGATGTCATAAAATAAGTAATTATGACATACATATTATCAAATATAAATAAAGTACGACAAATTTACATATATGCTATTATTTAGTCATTTATTCTAACTTATTATACTACAACAAGTTAAGTGTAACATTTTAACGGCATGGTTGTTGAGTATAATAATAGCAGTAAGTATAATAACAACAAAAATATAAAAAACCAATTTAATAAATTGTGATTAAAGTTAATATAAAGATTATGAATAGAAAACAAAAAGGAGATAAAAAATGGGAAAAATTATAGGAATTGATCTCGGTACTACAAATTCGTGCGTCTCAGTTATGGAAGGTAATGAACCGGTAGTTATTCCAAACTCTGAAGGAACAAGAACTACACCTTCAGTAGTTGCATTTACAAAATCAGGGGAAAGATTAGTAGGTCAGCCGGCTAAGCGTCAGGCTGTAACTAATCCCAAGAATACTGTCTTTTCAATAAAAAGATTTATGGGAAGAAAAAAAGATGAAGTTGGAACAGAAATAAATGAAGTGCCATATGAAATCGTTGCAG
>JBAYVI010000142.1:0-8231 GCA_041674625.1 Melioribacteraceae bacterium
AGAAAAAATTGCTCTTTTTTGTAATGTAGATAAAGAAGAAGTTATTTCCGTTTATGATTGTTCAACAATTTATGAAGTGCCTTTAGTTCTCAACAAACAGAATTTGGATCGCTTAGTGCTTGCCAAATTAAAGTTGCCTGAGCTCAAATTGAATCTTGACGACTGGAAAAATTTTGTAGATGCAATTAAGTCTCCTATTGGTGAAGTAAGAATTGCAATCTGTGGGAAGTATATTGAAAATAAAGATGCATATAAAAGTATTTCAGAATCATTCGTTCATGCAGGTTCTGAAAATAGCGTAAAGGTAATCTCTGAATTTATAAGTGCAGAAGCTGTCGAAGCAAAAGGCGCTCATAATTTATTTAAAGGTTTCCATGGAATTTTGATCCCTGGTGGTTTTGGAGAAAGAGGAATTGAAGGGAAAATTGCCGCCATTAAATATGCGAGAGAAAATAATATTCCTTTCTTTGGTATCTGCCTCGGACTTCAATGTGCAGTTATTGAATTTGCTCGAAATGTCGCAGGTATTGAAGATGCTAATAGTGCTGAATTTATTGAATCAAACAAGAATAACGTAATACATATTATGCCGGAACAGCTTAATGTAAAAGTTAAAGGTGGTTCTATGCGGCTAGGAGCTTACCCATGTGTATTAAAAAAGAAAACAAAAGCATTCGAAGCTTATAAGAAAGGGAAAATTTCTGAACGTCATCGTCATCGCTTCGAGGTTAATAACGATTTTAGAGAAGTATTAGAAAAGAACGGATTAGTTATAAGCGGGCTTTCCCCTGATGAAAAATTAGTAGAAATGGTTGAATTAGAAAATCATCCATGGTTTGTAGGATGTCAATTCCATCCCGAATTAAAATCAAGAGCTACAAATGCTCATCCACTTTTCCGTGAATTTGTTAATGCAGCAAAGGAATACTCTAATAAGGACAAAACAAGTGATTAGGAAGACAGTTTTTTTATTGTTTATTTTTTCGGGTCTATTCGCTCAAAGTAATATTAATGGATTATTAAACAGGGGCGAAAACTCTGCATACAATTTAGATTTTACTAATGCCGAACAATTATTCCATAAAGCAATAGAATTAGCACCTGAATCTCCATTAGGCTTTTATCATGTAGCACAGCTTCATATTTGGATTTACCTCGGTTCGAAAGATCCTGGGGAGTATCTGATATTCTTAAAATATTCAGATATGGCTTTAGAAAGAATTAAAAAGGCTTTAGATAAAGATCCTAAAGATGAATTAATGCTTTATTATCTCGGTAATTTAAGAACTTTAAGAGCTTTAGCATTTGCAATGAATGATTCGGCATTAGATGCTTTTTGGGAAGCAAAGAACGCTCGCAATTCTTTTGAGGAAGCTTTAGATATTAATCCCGATTTTTATGATGCTTATGCCGGTATTGGAGTTTTCGACTACTCGCTAACATATATTCCGGGAATGTTCAGATGGGCAATCAATTTAACCGGACTTTCTTCTGATCCTAGTAGAGGATTAAAATATTTACTTACTTCTTACAAAAAAGGTAAATTAAATAAGACAGAAACGACATACCATTTAGCAAGAATTTATACAGAATACCTCGCAGATTATGATTCAGCATCTGTCTATCTCCGAGAACTTCTTTCAAAGTATCCAAAAAACACACTCTTCTTATATCAAAATGCCCTTACATTGATGAGGGATAAAGAACTTGATAAAGCAGAAACCGCACTCAATAGTATTTTACGAATTGATAATAAAAAACTTTCAGTTGTAAATTCTTTAGCACGTTTCCGACTTGGTGAAATCCATTTTTCTAAAAATCAATTCCAAAAAAGTATTAACGAGTTTAAAATATTTTTAGAAAAATCAAAGGATTTTGATTTTGTAGGGATGGCAAATTTTAAGATTGCTTTAGCTTATGCCTTCATTGGAAATAAAGAAGAAAGTAATAAATATTTAAGTGATGCTAAGTCCGGAAATCTCGATCTCTTTGAAGATTCTTATGCTAAAAATCGTGCTGAAAAATATGAGAACAATGGTTTCTCAGATGATGCACTTTTTGTATATAAGATGAATAATTATTTTGAAAATGGTAAGAATAGTATTGTTTATGATTCACTATCCTCTAAAGTTAAAGATATTAAGGATGCCGATATTAGGGGAGTAGCCTTAGTTTTGTTATCTGAATCATGCATTAATTTGAAGAAACTTCCCGATGCTGTTTCCTATGCTGAGTTAGTTTCTTCGCTTGAACTAGTAAATGAAAAATGGGTAAAACCATATGCAAAGTATTTAATTGGAAGGGCAAATTTTATTGTTGGTGAAGTAAAATGGGCTCCTAAATATTTGGATGATGCAGAAGACTTAAATAATTATGATTTTAAAGAAAAGATACAATCTCAAATAAATAATATTAAAAGAAAACTTAAAAATTGATAAATTATTAGAAAATAATGCTTTAGCTACACTTTTAATTGATTATTAAGTGTCATTTCGATAATTTTCCCAACCGAAAAAATGTTAAAAATAGCAGTTTTTGTATCGGGTAGAGGGTCAAATTTACAATCATTGATTGAAAAACTTGACCCAAAAAAGGCAAAAGTTCTTGCCGTGGTAAGTAACAAGTCCGATTGCTTAGCGATTTCGTATGCTGAGGGTTTAGGTATTGATACATTTATTGTGAACGATAAACATTTTTCAGATTCCTTATCCTCTGATGAAATAACAGAAGTATTAATTACAAAAGAGATTGACCTTATTGTATTGGCAGGGTATTTAAAAATACTGCCTGAAATAATGGTCGATAAGTTTGAAAATAAAATTATTAATATTCATCCGGCGCTATTACCTGCTTTCGGTGGTAAAGGAATGTATGGAATGAATGTACATAAAGCAGTATTTGATTCTAATGCTGCAATTTCAGGTGCTACGGTTCATTTCGTAAATAAGAATTATGATGAAGGAAAAATAATTGCTCAAAGAGTTATAGATATAACAAATATCAATTCACCCGAAGAGATTGCTTTGAGGGTGCTAAAAATTGAACATGAATTATTACCGTATGTTGTTAATTGTTTCGCAGATAAGAAAATATTTATTAAAGATAATCGAGTTAAGATAAGTCCGTTAAATGGAGAATAGTTTGAAAAAATTTGCTTTAATAAGCGTATCAGATAAAACAGGAATAATAGAATTAGCAGTAGCCCTATCAAAAAAAAACTATGAAATATTAGCAACCGGAAAAACAGCAAAACTCCTTTTAGATAATTCAATCCATTGTGTCGAAATAAGTGAGTTTACTTCATTTCCTGAAATATTTTCAGGCAGAGTTAAGACGCTTAATCCAAAAATATTTGGCGGCATATTAATTCGCCGCGATAATGAAAGCGATATTAATCAAGCTAAAGAAAATGACATTTTACCAATTGATATTGTTTGTGTTAATCTTTATCCATTCCCGCAAGTAGTTAATCGCACGGATATTTCAGTCGAAGAAAAAATTGAAAATATTGATATAGGCGGACCAAGTTTAATTCGAGCAGCATCAAAGAATTATAAATTTGTTTCTATTCTGACTAATCCGGGTCAGTATGCTTCTTTCTTAAGTGAATTGGAATCGGGCGAAATAAGTCTTGAAACAAGAATTAAACTTGCATCGGATGCATTCGCGCATACATCTTTTTATGATACATTAATTGCAAATTTCTTTGAAGATAATTTTGAGCTTGAAAGGAAAGATTTAAGAATTAACTTGAAATTTGCTTCATCAATGAGATATGGTGAGAATCCTCATCAAGAAGCATCTCTTTATGGTTCTTTTTTCGATTATTTTGAAATCCTTCATGGGAAAGAAATTTCATATAATAACATTATAGACCTTGCTGCGGCTGTAGAATTAGTAAATGATTTAAGTGAAAACTCTGCGGTAATAATTAAACATACTAATCCATGCGGAGCTGCCACTGCTTCTTCATTATACGAGTCATACGTAAATGCGCTATCATGTGATCCTGTATCTGCATTCGGTGGTATTGTAGCTTTTAATGGTGAAGTAAATGAGGAACTTGCAAATAAGTTAAATGAAATCTTTTTAGAGATTGTTGTTGCTCCTTCATTTACAGAGGAAGCATTAGAAATTCTTAAATCAAAAAAGAATAGAAGAATTGTAAAATTGATTAAAACTCCGGATGAAGAAATTACTTATAAATCTGTACCGGGGGGATTAGTAGCGCAATCAAAAGATTCGTCAAAGATTTCTAAAGAACAGCTTAAATTAGTAACAAAGAGAAATTATTCGGATAATGAATTAGAAGATATTCTATTCGCATGGATTATATGTAAGCATACAAAATCTAATGCGATTGTTTATGTGAAAGATAAAAAAGCAATTGGAGTTGGAGCGGGGCAAATGTCAAGAATTGATTCTGCCAAAATTGCAGCTTCAAAAGCGAAACAATTTGGACACGATTTGAATGGAGCCGTAGCTGCATCTGATGCATTTTTCCCATTTGCAGATGGACTTGATGAAATTGCTGCTAATGGTATTAAAGCAGTTATTCAGCCCGGTGGTTCAGTTCGAGATAACGAAGTAATTGATGCAGCCGATAAGCATAATATTACAATGGTTTTTTCAAGTATAAGAAATTTTAAACATTAGAGGGAACATGGGAATTTTTGATTTTTTTTCAACTGATGTAGCAATCGATTTAGGGACAGCAAATACTTTAATATATATAAAAGGTAAAGGTATCGTATTAAACGAGCCATCTATTGTGGCTTTCGATAGAAATACAAAAAAAATTATTGAGCTTGGCAATAAAGCCAAAGAGATGCAAGGTAGAGAACATAGAGAAATTAGAGTTACAAGACCGATGCGAGATGGCGTAATTACTGATTTTGAAATTGCCGAAGGAATGATAAGAGCATTTATAAGAAAAGTTACTCCAAATGGTTTTACATCTAAAAGAATTGTTATTGCAGTACCAAGCGGTGTTACTGAAGTAGAAAAACGTGCTGTAAGAGATGCAGCAGAACACGCCGGTGCAAAGGAAGTGCATTTAATTGCAGAGCCAATGGCTGCTGCTATTGGCGTTGGTATTGATGTCGAAGCGGCTGTTGGTAATATGGTTATTGATATTGGTGGCGGAACTACTGAGATTGCTGTAATTGCTTTAGCCGGTATAGTAACCGAAGAATCAATTAGGATTGCCGGTGATGAAATGAATAATGCTATAATGCAATATTTCAAAAAATCACATAGCTTATTAATTGGTGAAAGAACTGCTGAATCAATTAAGTGCGAAGTAGGCTCTGCCGTTCCACTTAAAGAAGAAATTACGATCCAAGTAAAAGGAAGAGATTTAATTGGTGGTATTCCAAAAACTACTGAGGTTGGTTCTGTTGAAATTAGGGAAGCATTAAATGAAAATGTTTCACAAATAGTTGATGCAGTAAAACAAACCTTAGAAAGAACACCACCGGAACTTTCGGCTGATATTCTTGATCGCGGTGTAATATTATCGGGTGGTGGCGCATTGCTAAAAGGACTCGATGAAAGAATCAGAATGGAAACCAATTTACCTGTTCACGTTGCAGATGATCCTTTAACGGCAGTGGTAAGAGGAACAGGAAAATGTATCGAAAATCTAAGTAAATATTCCAAGGTATTTATTCGTAAAAGAAGTTACTAATGCTTAAAACTATATCCCGATTTATTGCGAACTATAAAAATTATTTCGTCTATCTATCGATTGCAGTTATTAGTATAGTTTTAATAAATTTTAATGACAATCCCAAGCTTCGTCAAATTAAAGTCCTCGGATTAACAAATTTTGCAATAGTAAATTATTCTATTGATGCAGTAATGGATTTTTTTAGAAGTGATAAAGAGATTAATTCTTTAAAATATCAAAATGCCGAATTAATGATGCAGGTAAATTTATTAAGGCAGAATGGATTTGAGAATAAAAAATTAAAAGAACTGATTAATTTAGCAGATACTTCAAAATTCGATTTAGTACCTGCAAATGTAGTTTCTAAACTTATTACAAGAACGCAGGGGTCTTTTTTATTAAATAAAGGAACTAATGACAGCATTAAAACCGGCATGCCGGTTATTGATGAAAAAGGTTTGGTCGGTATTATCGCAGAAGTAACTTCAGAGTTTTCTGTTTGTAAGACAATAAAAAATTCTACTCTCAGTATTGCTATTACAATTCAAAGAACTAATGTAGATGGTATTATGAATTGGGATGGCAAAGAGTTAATAATTAAAAATATTCCTACAACTTATGATGTTATTCCTGGTGATAGAATTGAAACTTCTGATTTTAGTACTTTATTCCCTCCCTCTGTTCCGGTTGGTATTGTATTAGAAAAGAAAGCTAATGCACTTGGCTTGCTTCATAATATTTCAGTTAAACCTTTTGCCGATATTGATGGCGCTGAAAACTTATTTATTGTCAGATACATTTCTAATGTACAGGCAATTAAACTTAAAAATAGATTTAAGGAGAGTAAAAATTGAAAAGTTTTGCTTTTCTTAAAACAGTTATATTCGGTATTCTTCTTATTCTTTTGCAAGTGACTGCTGTTCATTTTATTGCAATTGAAAATATCGTCCCTTTTATTCCAATTCTTCCGTTAGTTTATTATACTCTTTTGAATGGTCAAATATTTGGGACTATTTCAGGAGCAATAATAGGATTACTTTTCGATATTATTTCAGGTGGTCTATTTGGTGGTGGAATGTTAGCATTATCTACTGCCGGATTTATTACAGGATATTTTTACGGAGAAAATAAAATTGATATAAACACTCGCTCATTTTGGTTTATTGTTTATCTCTTTACTGCAACATTCGTTTATTCATTTTTATATGCTTCTCTTTCTTCCAATAATCCAAATATTACTTTTCTATCTCTAATAATATTTGAAGGGTTAATGCCGGCTGTCTATACTTCCATAATTGGGACACTTTTTTATTTATTTATTTCGAAAAGAGATTAGAATGAACGATTCATTTTTTGGTTCTTATTTTAGAAAAAATATATTTTATGTGATAATTATTGGGTTTAGCTTTATAGTTGGCATACAACTATTCAGTATGCAAATTGTAGAGCAAACCAAGTATTCTGAAAAATCAGATGATAATAGTGTAAAACCAGTATATCAAACTGCTCCCCGCGGAATATTTTTCGATCGTAATCATAATGTGTTAGTCGGTAATAAACCATCATTTACTTTACGATTAACTCCGGCAGATTACGATACAAAATTAAATAGCTACATAGAAACTATGCTTGGCGTTTCTGATGGGTATATTAATAAAGTACTTAAAGACACTCGTCAATATTCAAAATTTATTCCAAGAAGAATTTTAAAAGATGCAAGTTTCAAAGTAATTGCTTGGTATGAAGAAAATCAAGCTAATCTTCCCGGAATCGACTACATAATGGAAACTCAGCGTGATTATTCTTTCGGAGTTAATGGCAGTCACATGTTTGGTTATACAAAAGAAATTTCAGCCGATATGCTTCGTAAGAAAAAGGGCGATTATGAGATGGGGGATAACATTGGTTTTAATGGTATCGAAAAAACTTATGAAGAATATATTAGAGGAACAAAAGGAATAAAATATGTATTGGTGGACTCTAAACAGAAGACAATTGGAAGATACAAAAATGGTGAGACTGACAAACCAGCCGAAAAAGGATACGATTTAATTTTATCGATTGATAAAGATGCACAAGTAATGGCAGAGAGTTTATTTGTTGGTAAGCGTGGGTCTGTTGTTGCAATTGAACCATCGACAGGGGAAATTATAGCTTTCCTTAGCTCTCCCGGCTATAACCTAGCTGATTTTGCATCTGTTACCTCTAATAAAATTTGGAGTGACTTAAATAACAATCCCGAAAAACCGCTATTTAATCGTGCTACAATGTCTATCTATTCACCCGGATCTACTTATAAAATGTTAGCTGCAATAACCGCATTAGAAGAAGGAATTATTGATACCAATTACAGGATTAATTGCGGCGGTGGATTCCAGTTTGGCAATCGTTTCTTCAAATGTCTCCATGTGCATGGCTCGGTTGATGTGAAAACCTCAATTGAAAAATCATGTAATACATTTTACTATTCATTGATATTAAAAATTGGTTTGGAAAGATGGGCTAAATATTCAAGGATGTTTGGATTTGGTCATAGATCCGGAGTTGATATTACAGAAGA
>JBAYVI010000143.1:0-8176 GCA_041674625.1 Melioribacteraceae bacterium
GTTTAATATTCTGTTTGATAATTGGATTTTTCAAAACAGAACGAAGTTCTTTTGAGTTTTTTAGGGTATTAAACACTAAATCCGCACTTTCAGAAATAGAATTAAAAATATTCTTTTCCTCAGAAAGTCGAATAAGTGATTTAGCATATCGTGAAGCTACTCTAAAATTTCCCATAATTAATTTTTCTGAAGTTCATCTAAATACTTGTTGACGATAACGACCTGTTTCTCTTTATCTAAGTTAGTGCGAATAATTTTTTCGGCAGCATCAACGGCAATTTCAGCTACCTGATTTTTAAGTTTCACAAAAGCTTCTTGATTTTTTCTTTCGATTTCAGCTTTAGCATCTTCAATCAATTTAGCAGATTGAAGTTTACTTTCGTCAAGAATTTGCGATTTTAGTTTTTCAGCATATTCACGAGTTTGTTCAATTAAGTGTTGAGCTTCCAGTTCAGCTTTAACCATTGCTGATTTGTTATCTTGAATTAATTTCTCAGCTTCAAGACGAGCGGTATCAGCTTTCTCAAGTGAATCTTTAATAAAAAGCTCTCTTTCGGAAAGGGAATTAAGAATGGGCTTCCAAGCAGCTTTTTTAAGAATCACCATCAACAAAATAAAAGTAACGATAGTCCAGAGTATAAGCCCCGGATTAACATCAAGTGGACTGCCTCCGGCTTCACCGCCCGAAAGAGCAATAACCGAAAAAACCTTAGATAATAACATTTTTTTTCCTAAAATGAATTAATTTCTGAAACTCTTATTTAAGAGCTAAAAGAATACAAATAACTAATGCAAATAAAGAGATACCTTCAATAAGAGCTGCGGCAATAATCATAGAAGTTCTGATATCACCTGCTGATTCAGGTTGACGACCACTTGCTTCCATTGCAGAGCTTGCTAATTTACCAATACCAAAAGCACCGCCAATAACTGTAAGAGCTGCGCCAAATCCAGCTGCTAAATATGCGTAGTCCATTTAATTCCTCCTTTTATAACTAATTTGTTTTTTGTTTATTCTAATGTTCCTGATGAACTGCCATCCCAATAAATAATGAAGACAGCATTGTAAAAATATATGCTTGTATCAAGGCTACTAAAATTTCTAATAAATAAATAAAAAGTGCGAACGATATTGAAACCGGGACCACAAAATATGTCCTAAGTATAAATATTAAACCTAAAAGAGCCATAATTACTATATGACCTGCGGTCATATTTGCGAAAAGACGAACTGCTAATGCAAATGGTTTTGTAAATAGTCCTAAGAGCTCCACAACAATCATAATTGGCAATAGCCAAGCAGGTATTCCATGCGGAATTAATCCCCTAAAATATCCGAATGCGCCATTTTTCATCATTCCACCCACCTGAGTAACAACAAATGAAATTAATGCTAATGCCACTGTAACTGATATATTACTTGTTGATGTTGAAGAATATGGTAATAAGCCCATAAAATTTGCAGTAAGAATAAAAAAGAATACGGTAAGTAAATAGGGAAGGAATCTTTCAAATCCTTTTCCTATCGTAGGTCGCGCTATCTCATCTCTTACAAAAACTATTAAGACTTCTAAAACATTATTAAATCCTTTTGGAACTCTCGATTTTTTATATGCCTTAGCAGCTCTAATTAAGAAAAAACTTAACACTATAACAGCTAACCAGATAAAAACTAAATGTTTTGTAATTGAAAGGTCCATCCCGAATAAATGAATTTCCGGTAAATGTATTACACCGAATGGAGGAAAATCTAATTCCCTCGAATCAAGTATATGGTGCATTATCCAACCGGTATCTTGAGTCTTGGATGCAACAACTGTTTTTAAGCTATCAGCAGCAGTATGTAAAGTATCTAATGGTGTCACTTATTTTGGCTTTTTCCCTATATTCCGTAATAACATTATTTCAATAACTAAAAAGAAAATATAAATTACAAAGAACGTAAAAATAAACGAATATTTGTCAATTTTCAAGAATTTTAGTACAATAAAGAAAGATAATAGAATAAAAAACATTCTAATGCCAATACCACCTAAGGCTGAAGTGATAAAAGATTTGTTTGATTTTTCTTTAAGTCCACGAGAAAAAAAGAGAAAAATTCCGAAATTGAGTAAATTTAAGCATATAGCTATAAACACAGACCAAATTACAACATTTTCTCCAAATTCGTACAAATCATTTCCCTTGTTTTCTTTTCTCGTTTAATTCAAGAACTGTTTTAATAAAATTGTATAATCCTGCCGCAGCACCTGCAAATGTGAAAACTAATATCAAAATAGGAACAGTATTAAAAACACCGTCTAACCACCATCCAAGAAAAAACATTGCAACAATGGTAGCCGCAAGTTGAGTACCAAGTCCCAAATAAGGACCTGCTTGCTGCATACTTTCTGAAACACTTTTAAATTTATTATTAATCACTGCTATTAGAGGCTTCCATATTTTTCATCGAGCTACTGCCATTGAACTTAGCACCCTCTTCAATAATTAATATTTTTGTAATTAGGTCGCCAATTAATTCAGAACGAGATTCCAATTTAATTTTTTCAGTTGAGTTTACTGTCCCTTCAATTTTTCCGCTGAGAGTTACGAAGCGGGCATTAACTTCTCCCTTAATAAAAGATTTATCACCAAGAGTAAGATTACCATTAACATTAACGTTACCGTAAATTACACCATCAATTCTTATATTCCCCTTGCTTGTTAGGTTCCCTTCAATAGTAACTCCATTGCTTAAGATACTTACTTCGTCTGCTGATGTAGAATCTTTTTTACTTATCATAAATTCTCCTATTTTGTAACAAGTTCATCAGGGTTAATCGCTTTTCCATTTTCCCATATTTCAAAATGGAGGTGAGGACCGGATGTGTTGCTTCCCGAATTACCACTTAAAGCAATAAGCTCACCTTGACTAACAAATTCCCTTTCTTTTTTTATTAATTCACTACAATGTTTATACATTATAAGATAATTGCCACTTTGAATAATTAAGGAATAGCCATATTCAATCGAATATGCCGAATGAATAACAGTCCCTGACAATGAAGCATAAATGGGAGTACCAATCTTTGCCCCATAATCAATTCCGAGATGATTGTTTCCCGGATTAAATTTCTGTGTTACTGAACCATTAATCGGTTTTAAGAAATATAATATTTTCAAAGAATCTTCATTTGTAGAAAATTTATTTAATAATTCAATGAAGACAGCGTAAATATTGTTGGAGATTTTCATTCCCGGTTTTTTGAAATGCTTAAGCGAATCGTATAGTACAGAAGTTGTGTCAAGTTTATCAGTACCGGCAAGCATCATGGCCATCTTTAGACGTTTATTTGAAGATGAAATTGATTCCACTTGCTCAGAAAGAATTAATACTTGTTTCTCTAATTGTTGTATCTCTTTTTTTTGCTCTTTAATTTCAGTTGTCTCTAAAAAAGTAAGAGCACTCCCTAATGGAGTGATCGCTAAAAATAATATAGTTAGCAGCCCAATTAGAAATATAGCAATAGAACCATAACCCGCAAGTGCGAGAATTGTAAATTTAAATCGCTTTGTCGTTGTTGACGGAAAATTTGGAGTAACAAAGATAGACGATTCTTTAATATCTTTTAGACTAAACCAGTTCATATTCTTAAATTATTTAGCGAAATATAAGGATAAATCAATTCAATTTCTTATTTAGGATGCTAGTATTAATTTTATCTATTACAAATTGAGGAATTAGTTTATAGCCACAATTAAAATGTATTAGAGGGCATTTATTTCTGCCATGAATTCCGCATGGCTTGCAATCCAAATCATCATAACTAATAACTAAACTATTTTCGGCATACGGAAAAAATCCAAAATCCTTTATTGTAGAACAATACATAGTCACTACCGGTGTAGAAGTCGCCATACCAAGATGTGTAGGAGCACTGTCATTGCAGATTAGCACCCTGCTTCCCTTTATAAGCGCAATAGATTCGATTAGAGAGAGTTTCCCCGCAAAAGAGACTGCGTTATTACCCAAATCATTACTAAGCGATTCTGATTCAATTACGTCATCTATACCGCCTATCAAAGCAATGCCATAGCCTTCAGATATAAAATATTTTGCGATTTCAGAAAAATACCCAATCGGATATTTTTTTGTTGCCCAAACTGATCCAAGTGCTAATATGATAAATTCATTTTTGAGATTATTTTTGATTTCTTTATCTATTTTTTCTTCTGTTCTTGGATGTATTTTTATATCAGGAAATATTTTCCAATTATCTCTGCTAATATCAAAACCGCCCAGATTGAGGTTTCGCGCTACCTCATGAATATCTTTTTTGTATTCAATTTTATATTTATATACAAAACCCATCGAAGCTGTATTAAATCCAAAGGTCTCTTTACAGCTACTAAATGCAACAACTAATGAGCTTCTTAATGAGCGATGCGGCGAATAAATTTGATCGAACTTTTCATTACGAATTTTTTTGATGAGATTAATAAACGACTTTAGTGATTTATCTTTCCTTCTTTTATCATAAACAATAGTTTCATTTACAAACTCCGAAACATCAAAAATTTCTTTTGATGCAGGGATTGAAAGAACTGAAATTTTACTATTAGGAAATTTGGAATGAAGCTTTTGTATTAAAGGGAGAGTTAGAATAGCATCGCCAAGAAATGCGGTTTGGATTACGAGAATTTTCATTTTTTAATATTTCCAAATCTTGTGCATCCAAAACCACTGTTCCGGATTTTGTCTAACGTACACTTCTAATAGATCGAAATATTTCTGAGAAACTAAAACTACGTTTTCTTCAAGCGTATATTTGGAACTATCATAATTTATAACCTGATGGACCAAACGATAATCTCCATCAGACTGCCTAATCATAATAGCAAATAGAATTAAAGCATTTGATTTTACAGCCATAGTAAATGTACCAGTAAAAATAGCAGTTTCTCTATTAAAGAATTTTACTCTCAAGCCATCGGGATGACCTCTTTGATCTGCTACCGCTCCAATTATACCACCATTAAGAAGTATCTTATAAATCTCTTTTACACTTAATCCTGTTGGAATAGCCGTATTCCCGAATTTTTCTCTTAATCTATTTACATAGTTATTTATATATCCGTTTCTTTGCGGCTTTGCCATGACCGCCATATTTTTATTTAAGATTATGTTGAGAGCAAGTGAACCAATCTCCCAATTACCAAAATGAGCTGTCATAACAATTGCCCGCTTTGAATTCTGAATTGTTGAGTCAAGAAGTTCCCGGTCATCAACAGTAGTAATGCTTAATAATTTTTCTTTTTTAAGTGAAGGAATAAAAAGTAGCTCCGCAAATGTAGTGGCAAAACTGATATAATTGAGTTTAGCAATCCGGTAAATTTCGTTATCTGATTTTTTGGGAAATGCAATTTTAAGATTATTAATTACAACCGATTTGCGGATAGGAACTACATAGAACAAAAAAAGAGCGAGCATTTTTGCAAATGCCCGCGTCCCTTTTAATCCAATAATTTTTATAATAAATCCAATTGCTCGGAATAAAATATATTCAACTATATTTTGGAATTTCATTTAGTTGGTGCCAAGTCTTCTCTGCCAAGTATCGTCACGTACTTCCCCTCTCTTTGTGGAGTGAAGTAGTTCAAAATTACCGAATCCTGTAACATCACCAAAATAGAAATAAACACCATTTTCTATTGAATTATAAAACCAAACTTCGTACGGTTTTACACTTCGTTCGCTTGGGAAATAATCTCTCTGGTCCGGCTCGCCATAAACAAGATAAACTCTTCCTCTATCAGATTGATAGCCTTCTTTATTTGCGACAGCAAAAGATTTATTTACATATTCTAATCGTTTCATATAACTGTCTTTATATTCATTACCAGGAGTTGCAGGTTCCGGGTCTCTATTTGCCCAGAAATTGTATAAAAATTCGCGCTTACTGCTTACTGAATCTGTTTTTGCAAATTTATCTATTTCTGCTTTTGTAGCAATATATTTTATTTGTTTAAACATATTGTTACAATCTTCTGAAGTAAATACTCCAAATTCAGTACCCATATATCCAAGCTCTTTTAATCTCAATTCAGTAGAATCAATAACACCCGGATTGTATAGATAAAAACGCTTCGATGAAGCATAAGCCTGATTTTCAACCGGATCAACTAAAGTCAAAATAAGATTATAAGAATCAGTTGGATAACGTGATAAATTAATTACACCATAATCTACAACTGCATTCGGGCTTTGTTTTACTGATTTTTTTGTGCGGTAAACAGAGACCCCACGACTATTAAATAAAGTCTTTTCTAAAGTAAAATCTTTTGTCTCATCCGAAAGTTTTAGATTATATAATTCTGCATAATAAAAAAGGACAGGAGAAAGATTAGAAAAAAGCATACTTGGGTTTGGAAAAACTTCCAAGGTGTTTTTATAAAAGATTGATAATGAATCTACACCATCATGCTTGATATTAGTGGCTATCTGAATATCACTAATTCCGAATTTATCTACCGGATATTCATCAATTTTAATTTTTTCACTAATCGATTTAGAAAGGTATTTGTTATTGGAATCATAAGCATTTACTAAAATTGAATAATTACCGGCTTTTACACCTATACCAAAAGCTCCGAGTAAATTCTTACTTAAATTTGCTGAAGAAGTATCCTGAAATGAATTTTGAATTTTCCAATCACGATTAATAATAAATTCCTGGGTATCTTCGTTCTTTAATTCTACATGAACGATAGCTTCGCACATAAAACCCGATTCTGCTTTCTCGATCTTCATGTGCCTTGGAGATAACTCATAATAAAACTCTAAGTATGTAGTGGAGTTATCGTACTTAAATCTTGCAAAGTCAAATTCAAACCCAAGTTCAGTTTGCGCAAAACTAAGCGAAGTGGTAAAAAGAAACAATAAAACAAGTATTCGTTTTGTCATAATAATCCCTAAAAAAGATGGTTTAAAATACTGTTTTATAATTAAATAAACACGCACAGAAATACAATGCAAAAATTTTTATCTTTTTTAAAAAACAAAACCCCCAAAAAGGGGGTTTTGTTTAAAACAATTTGTATCACAGTATCGAATTAGAATCCGAATTGAACGGTGAAAACATGGTTGTCATCAAAGATGTCTGTTTGTCTAAATGCATAGTCAAACTTAAATGCAACACCACCCAAATTATAATTAAGACCAACACCTGCGGTAAGACCGTAAATATTGCTTTCTTTTTCTAATTCAGGCATTAACATATAACCACCACGAACGAAGAATAAGTTATCGTAAGAATATTCTGCACCGATTTTATATTCATCGCCATAGAAGTTACTGTTCTGAAAAACACCATTTAATTGAACGCTATTAACTTCGTTAAGAGCATATTCATAACCAAAGCCGAGTTCCAAAGTTGATGGTAATTCAAATGGAGCTGAATCAACTTTATAAAGCTGCTGTGGTCTGGTTAGGTCTGGAGCAACTGCATTAATATTTAGTCCTGAACCATCATATTTCATGGTAGGTCCGATATTTTTCAATACAATTGCAAAACTAAGACCATTAACGTTAGCTAAGTTTTGATAAGCAATACCAACGTTAAATGCTATACCGGTAGTACTAACTAAATCTAATCTTTCAGAGATAAAATTACCGGTTAAACCGAAAGAAATTCTATCAGAAAGCATTTTAGAATAAGTTACACCAATAGTAACAAAGCTTGGTGTGTAATTTTGACCTGTACCATCAGGATTAGTAGTGGTAGTAACAGGGATTTCACCAATTTCGAGAGATTTAATACTTAAAGCTAAAGCACCAAAACCTTCGATATTAGCAGAAACTGCACCATAAGTAACGCCGATATCGGCAATGTAGTTCATCTGTGAAAAAAGGACACTTGTATTATTGTCACCTCTAACTAAGTTAGCCGGATTCCAATACAAGGCTTCGAGTCCTTTGGCACCAACAAGCGAAGCACCGCTCATAGCGACTCCTCTTGCACCAACAGGTATTAACAGCTGAGTAGCACCTGCAGTACCATTACGGTTACCACCGCCAGCAAAAATCGAACTGGAGGCAAATACCGTTAAGATGAGAAGATAGTTGATTAATTTTATTTTCTTCATTTTTTTAGTCTCCTTCAATTTTTAGAATCTATCCAGAATCTGTTGTTCTTGA
>JBAYVI010000144.1:0-8037 GCA_041674625.1 Melioribacteraceae bacterium
ACAAAAATTTATATAACTATCTCATATCACCGGGTGATCACCTTATTTGATATACTCCACCACCAAGCCCAATTTGTGCTCAATGAAGATATGCGATATGTGTTTGTACTTAAAATCATAAGATTCAAAGATAGAATTGTGAAAAGGCTAAGTCAAGAGAAAAATTAATTTATACTTTGTTAGGTAAAGAAATTTTAATATTTTTGCTTCGCATCCTTAGCTCAGTTGGTAGAGCAGTAGACTCTTAATCTATTGGTCGGGGGTTCGAGTCCCCCAGGGTGCACATCAACATAAAATCCCGCTTTCGCGGGATTTTATGTTTTAAATCTCCGCCCGATATCGAAAGAACCTCTATCCTTTTACCTCTCCGATTGTTTTGGTTAAATGCAACATCTAAAAATAGCACCCTAGACTTGCACAAGTTTTTTATAAAAAAAACGTCAAATCCACTGTGTTATTCACTAATGGAGAAATTTAGTAATGAAAAACAAATTTTATTTTATTTTTGCTTTTCTTATCACCACAATTATTTTTCAAGATCAAAACTTTGCCCAATCATTTTACGATCTTAATACAGTTCAAACTATTGAGGTGGTTTTTAAACAAAGCAATTGGGATTATTTACTTGACACAGCTAAAGCCGGCAGTGAAAGTTATCTTATGGCTGAATCAGTAACTATTAATGGTGTCCGGTATGATAGTGTAGGTGTTAAGTATAAAGGAAACAGTACTTATAACCCAAACCAGATGAAAAATCCCTTTCATATTGAGTTAGACACTTACAAAGAGCAAGATTATCAAGGTTATTCTGATATTAAGCTTAGCAATGTAGCCAAAGACCCTTCTTTTGTTAGAGAAGTCCTTTCTTATTCAATCTTAAGAAATTATATGAATGCTCCTCTTTCTAATTATGCAAATGTCTATGTTAACGGAAACTTGATAGGATTATTTGTTAACTCTGAATCAATTGGAAAGAAATTTGTAAAAAGTAATTTCTATTCAAAAGATAAAGCTTTTTTCAAATGCAACCCTATTGATGGTGCTGGAATGGGAACAACTGACATTCCTAATCTCCTATATCTTGGAGATGATAGTTTAAGTTATTCGAAGGCATATGAAATAAAATCAGATTACGGCTGGAAAGATTTAATCAATTTGTGCTATGTACTAAATAATGATGTAAGTAATATTGAAACCGTTTTAGATGTTGACCGTGCTTTATGGATGCTCGCTTTTGATAATGTGCTTGTAAATTTAGATAGTTATCTGGGCGAATTCTCTCAGAACTATTATTTATACAAAGATAATACCGGAAGATTTAATTGTGTGCTCTGGGATTTTAATGAATCGTTTGGAACATTTAGTCAATCTGGAACAATAAATTTTATGAATAATGCCTCCAAAAGTCAAATGACACATTTACTTCACGTAAATGATGCAAAATGGCCGTTAGTAAAGCAACTTCTTTCTATACCTACTTATAAAAAAATGTATTTGGCACATATGAATACTATTTTGACCGAGAATTTTTCTGATGGAAGCTATTTAATAACAGCAGAATCTATTCAGCCAATAATCAATTCCTCAGTACAAGCAGACCCATATAAGTTTTTTACTTATACACAATACCAAAATAACCTTACAGCAGATGTTTCATTTGGTCCAGGACCTCCCGGTTCTGGAGTGCCAGGAATTTCGATTTTAATGGATGCCAGGGCTAATTATCTATTATCTCTTGCTGATTTTACTGCCAGTAAACCTTCTATAATAAATGTAGCAGCAAGTGAAGATATTCCAAAACTGAACAGTACAATTTTTATTACAGCCACTGTAACCGGGGCAAACAATGATGAGGTCTTTCTTGGATATAGGGCTAATATTGAAGATAAATTCGCAAAGTCTCTTATGTATGATGACGGTTTGCATGGTGATGGCGCTGCCGGAGACAATCTTTTCGGTGCATCAATTTTGGTTTCTGATAATATGCAGTATTACATATACGCAGAAAACAATAATGCCGGAATTTTTTCGCCTGTTAGAGCCGAACATGAATTTTATTCATTAAAAGCTAACGATTCTGAAATGAGCAGTAATATTGTAATGAATGAAATATATTCACGCGGTACTTCTACTGACCCGGATTGGATTGAAATTTATAATGGCTCAACTTCGGTCATTGATCTTAGCAATTATAAGATCTATGATAGCGGTGGACAAAGTGGTTCAAAAGAGAAAAAAGGTTTCCCTTCCGGAACCATGATAGAACCAAAAGGTTTCTATGTAATTGTAACTGATGGTTCTGAAAGCAGTGATTTTGGATTATCTAACAATGGCGAAGAAGTATGGTTGGAAGATGAAACCGGCAGTGTAATAGATGATGTAACTTTTCCCGTCTTAGCCGCCGGTGAATCTTATGGAAGAGTTCCAGACGGAAATGAAGCTTTCAAAATTTTAACGGTTCAATCTCGAGGAGCTTCTAACGGAACAGAGACTTCTGTTGACAGCGATAGTTATTTGCCAATTACTTATTCGTTATATCAAAATTTTCCAAATCCTTTTAACCCTTCAACTGAAATTACATTTAGCGTTCCCGAAAGTGGTAATTATACGCTAACTGTATTTAATATTTTAGGACAAAAAGTCGCTACCTTATTAAATGATTATATCTCCCTTGGTATTCATTCTTATAAATTTAATGCTTTCAATCTCCCTTCTGGGACTTACTTCTATAATTTACGTGGCAATAACTTTAACCAAACTAAAAAAATGCTATTAATGAAATAGTAAAATTGGGGTTACGTATGAAAACGTAGCCCCATTCATTCTTATTATTATATATTAACTTCAAATAACTTTCAGTTCTTTTTAATATTTTGACCCTATCTAAACTATTCTCAGAAGATTAAAGCAGTCAATTATAAATAATTTCTTACTTAACAAAAAGGCATCTCGCTTCGATAATATATTTAAAAGAAGATAGTTTTTCCGTATCTTTTCTTTCTTAATGACTTAATTTATAGATTAATGCATAATATTATAATTATCGAACTTATCTATAACCTATCAATTTTAGTCTCTTTAAGTGTTTTGTCAAGTTTTATAGATGCTCGATATAACAAGAGAACAATTAAAGGGCAATTATTGCAAGGTCTGTTATTCGGTATTACCGTAATAATAGGTATGCTGTATCCATTTCGATTTGCCGAAGGAATCATTTTCGATGGGCGGTCAATTGTAATAAGTTTGAGTACACTATTTTTCGGACCTATCTCTGGTTTTATCACTGCTCTTTTTGCTTTTGTTTTTCGTATTTATCTCGGTGGCAATGGAATAGCAATGGGGCTCTCTGTTATTACTTCATCTTTTATAATTGGTTGGTACTTTTACCATAGAAAAATTAGTTCGTTTTTAGGCGCTACTTCTAATCTCCAGCTTTATTTATTCGGTCTCGTTGTACATATTGCTATGATACTTTGCATTTTTGCGCTACCAACTAAATCGATCTTTCCCGTCTTTCAAAACACAGGATTTACAATTATAGCAATTTATCCCATTATAACATTAGTGATCGGGAAAATTTTATTAGACCACGAGCAATCCCAGAACCATTTAATGAGCTTGAAAGAAAATGAAGCAAAATATAAATCATTAGCTAATACATTTGAAGCTCAAAAAAAATTATTCGAGACTACACTTTATAGCATTGGCGATGCAGTTATAACAACCGATTTTAAAGGCAGAGTAATGCAGATGAATCCGGTTGCAGAGGAACTTACCGGCTGGAAAGAATCGGATGCAAGAGGCAGTTTCTTAAAGGATGTATTCATTATAATTAATGAAGAAACCCGTGTAACGGTTGAAAATCCCGCAGAGATCGTAATAAAAGAGGGTAAGATTGTTGGTCTTGCTAATCATACAATTTTGATATCAAAAACAGGAAAAGAAATTCCAATTGCTGATAGCGGAGCACCTATTAAAACCGAGAAAGGAGAAACAATTGGTGTGGTTTTAGTATTTCGAGATAAAACACAAGAACATGAAGCTGAAAAAATATTGCTTGAAAGTGAAGCGCGTTATAGAAGTATTTTCGAAAATAATCATGCACCAATGATTTTAATAGATCCAGATACAGCTTGTCTTCTTGATGTAAATCCTGCAGCTCTTAATTTTTATGGTTGGACTAAAGAAGAAATGCTTCAAATGAGAATGCCACAGATCAATACGGCAACTCCAGAAGAAATTAAAACGGCAATGAATTTAGCTCGTTCGCGAAAAAGAAATAATTTTGAATTTAAACATCGTTTATCGAATGGCGAAATTCGTGATGTTTCATTATACAGTGGAAAAATTGTAATCAATAAGAAAGACCTTCTTTATTCATTAGTAATCGACATTACTGATAAAAAAATTGCTGAAACTGCACTTGTAAAAGCAAGAGAACATGCCGAAAAAGCAAACCAATTAAAATCAGAATTTCTTGCACAAATGTCTCACGAAATTAGAAGTCCTCTTAATGCCGTTCTTAATTTCCATTATCTCATAAAAGAAGAAACTAAGGATATTCTAAACGATAATTTAGAGCTATCTTTTGAAGCAATTGAGTCAGCATCGCATAGAATCGTAAGAACTATCGATATGATACTAAATATGTCTGAACTGCAATTGGGAACTTACGAACTTACATTAAGAAAAATGAATGTTATAGAATCTTTAAATAAACTCGCAAAAGAATATAAAAAGAGCGCTCAAAGAAAAAACATTGAAATAAGAGCTAATATTGATTTAGTAAATTCTATAATTTCTACCGATGATTATGCCTTTAACCAAATATTCGCTAATCTCATAGATAATGCTGTTAAATATACAGATAGTGGCTATATTAACATTAATGCAACTGAATATGATAATAGAATAATAATTGCAATAGAAGATTCAGGAACTGGAATTTCTGAAGATTACCTTCCACTTATATTTGAACCGTTTTCTCAAGAAGAACATGGTTATAGCCGGAAGTTTGAAGGAAGCGGTCTCGGTATGTCATTAGTAAAAAAATATTGCGATGTAATTAATGCAGAGATTTCAGTGCAAAGCAAAAAAGGAAAAGGAACTACTTTTTCTGTAACACTCCCCGTAATTCAGTAAACACTAATTTATTACTTGCTCAATTTCAAAATCTTTTATATATTTCGTTATACAACGAAATGATATTATGGAAAACAATACAAAAATATTTAAAGCACTATCCGATCTCAATAGATTAAGAATTTTAAAAGCCCTCCAAACAAAAACATTGTGTGTCTGCGAAATTAAAGAATTACTTAATTTAGCAAACTCTACTGTTTCTCAACATTTAAAAATTCTTAAAGAGTCCGGCTTTATAATTGAAGAGAAAGACGGTAAATGGGTTAATTATAAAATTATTCCCCATTCTGATGATTCAAGAATAAACTCTATTTTATCATCATTAGATTTTTGGATTAATGATGAAAATCTCATAATAAATGATAAAAACAAGATAAAAAATATAAATAGAAATGCAATTTGCGGAATATAGAAATAATTATATTTCGTTAAACAACTAATTATAGGAGAAAATTATGTTAAAAATTAAAGTCCTCGGTACTGGTTGTAAAAAATGCCAGACATTAGAATCAATTGTAAGAGAAGTAATTAAAAACAATAATATTGAAGCGGTTATAGAAAAAGTAGAGGATATTAGTGCTATTGTTTCTTATGGTGTACTGACAACTCCCGCTTTGGTAATAAATGAAAAAGTTGTCTCAGCGGGATCGCTTCCAAAAGAAGACCAAATTCTTACTTGGCTTAAAGAAGGATAAATGTTGCATACTCTTAATAAAAAAGTTTTGTCATTAATGTTATTATTACCCCTCTGGTTTTTTATTTATTTAAACCTTGATTCACTTGCTAATTTTATCGTATATCAGATTTTTAGTTTACCCTTAGGAACTCATTTAAGTAATGCTGTTTGGTTTTTTGTTTTTGAAGTTCCAAAGGTTTTATTGCTTCTTGTATTAATTGTATTCTTTGTTGGAATAATAAGGAGTTATTTTTCGCCTGAGAGAACAAGAAAAATTCTCGGAGGTAAAAAATTATTTGTCGGCAATATATTATCAAGCTTCCTTGGTATTGTTACTCCATTTTGTTCATGTTCTGCAATTCCACTGTTTCTCGGATTTATTGAATCGGGCGTACCGCTCGGAGTTACATTTTCTTTTTTAATTGCTGCACCAATGATCAATGAAGTTGCAATTGTTTTATTGTTCGGTCTATTCGGATGGGAAACTGCTCTCCTTTATATGTCCACAGGGTTAATTATTGCAATCGTATCGGGCTATATCATCGGTAAACTTAAACTAGAAAAATATATCGAACCATGGGTATATCAAGTAAAAAAGAGGGATCAAGAATTTGAACCTGTTGCAATTTCATTTTCCGATAGAATTAGTATTGGATTTGAAACGGTAAAAGAGATCGTTGGGAAAATATGGATTTATATTCTTGTTGGTATTGCTGTCGGAGCTGGGATTCATGGATATGTACCTGAAAATTTCATGGCAGGATTAATGGGCAAAAGTGCATGGTGGTCTGTTCCAGTCGCCGTTATTATTGGCGTTCCAATGTATTCAAATGCGGCGGGTATAATTCCGATTGTCCAAGCACTTTTAGCAAAAGGCGCTTCACTCGGGACCGTTTTAGCTTTTATGATGAGCGTTATTGCACTTTCACTTCCTGAAATAATTATATTAAAAAAAGTTCTGAAAATTCAATTAATCTTTGCATTCGTTGGAATTGTAGCTCTTGGAATTATTGTTGTTGGTTATCTTTTTAATCTGATTTACTAAAAATAGTTTTTGATAATAGAATTATATTTTTTAGTTTAAGTGGGATATAATTTCAGGGGATTACCTAGTGGAAATATTTTATTTAATTTTGATTGGTGCAGCAGCCGGAGTAGTAAGTAGTTTTCTTGGTATAGGTGGGGGTTTAATTGTTATACCTGGATTAGTAATGCTTCTTGGGTACACACAAAAAATGGCGCAAGGCACATCATTAGCTTTATTGCTTCCACCTATTGGTTTACTTGCAGTGATCAATTATTATAAAGCTGGTTATGTAGATTTTAAAGCAGCCGGATTAATGGCGGTTGCGTTTCTCATTTCAAGCTACTTCGCTTCCAAATATGCTGTAACTCTGCCCGAAGAAATAATTAAGAAAGTTTTCGCCGCATTCCTTCTTTTCTACGCCCTCAAACTATTCTTTGGAAAATAAAAATCACTTCTAATCCAACTTGATTATTATTTTATTGTAATCAAGTTATTGATCATTAATTAGCAAATTTAAAAGATATTCCAGTCTCCCATTTCCTTTGTAAGGAACTTATACTTATTTTAGCAAATTCCTTTAACTTTTCACGGTAAGAAAATGAAAAAAGTTTTATTCCTTCTCATTATCTCATTCTCGATCTCTATCGCTCAATCGATCACTATCAATAATTCCGGTTTTGAAACATTTGAAAAAAATCAACCCACTGGTTGGACTATCGCAACAACGGGCAAATGTATATTTGATTACTCAAATGCAAAATCAGGAAAATCAAGCTTATTAATTACTCATGATGATTGGCAAAAAACCAAAATTACCTCCGAAGAAGTAAATCTAAAAGTAGGACATGTTTATAAAATTATGGGGTGTATAAAAACCGATAAAGTAGAATCAAATTCTTACGATCAATACCCAACCCCACTTGCGGCAGTAATCACTATGGAGTCATTCCCATTTACAAATAACTCACCCGCAGTTGGAGCTACTACTGATTGGCAAAAAGTGGAAGTAATGTTTGTTGCCACGAAATCAAAAGATAAAATTCAGCTACATCTCGGCTATAATGGCAACGCAAAAGGAAAAGCATGGTTCGATGATATTGCACTCACCGAAGTAACAGATATCAGCGAATATATACCGTTAGAAACAGTTAAATGGCATGGACCTGCATTTCGTTATGAAGATAAAGGATGG
>JBAYVI010000145.1:0-7984 GCA_041674625.1 Melioribacteraceae bacterium
ATCCGCTTATTATAAAACCGAGCAGAGAAGTAAAAAATCCAAGAAATCCGAATAAGTGCATCGGACGGCGTATGTAACGCGTAGTAAAGAGTACTGTAATTAAATCAACAAACCCCTTAAAGAAACGAGAAATTCCAAACTTAGTTTTTCCATATCGGCGCGGATGATGTTTAACTATAATTTCCGTTACCGAGAATCCTTTCCAATCGGCAAGTACGGGTATATAACGGTGAAGCTCCCCATAGACATTTATATTTTCTATTACCGGCGTTCTATATGCTTTAAGACCACAATTAAAATCATGAATTTTGATGCCGCTCATCAAACCGGTTACGTAATTAAAAAAGCGTGATGAATATTTTTTAATGAATGGATCGAAGCGAAGCTTCTTCCAGCCCGAAACCATATCATATCCTTCATCGAGTTTAAGCAGTAAATTCGGTATCTCTTCGGGATCGTCCTGTAAGTCAGCATCCATTGTTATAACTGAATCTCCGGTTACATGCTTAAATCCAAAATGAAGCGCTGCCGATTTTCCATAATTTTTCTTGAAACTAATATACTTCACTTTGGTATTCGTCTTTGCAAGCTCTTTAATAATTTCGAGCGATCTGTCAGTACTGCCATCATCGACAAAAATTATTTCGTAATCGCAATTAATAGTTTTAACTACTTTTACTATTTCTGTATGCAAAGGCTTAAGCGATTCTTCCTCGTTTAATAAAGGAATAAGAATAGATACTTTTTTACAGTTAACTTTTGTTATATTTTGTGATGGTCTATCTTCTCTATTTCTATTTTTCTGATAGTATTTTTTTCTATTATAATAACGCTTGTTCCCCGATTTCGGGGTATTTTCCTGTTTAGGTGAGTTTTCCAACATTTTATCCATGTTCATTCATATTATATTCAAAATTAAACTAATACAAGGGTAAAATCAATTTAGGAGCACTGTGGGACACATTATTTTTTGGGGTATAATTAGAACAGCAATTTTAATTCCGGCTCTCTGGATTCTATCCGGTTATTTAGAATATAAATATTGGTGGACATTCTTAGCTTTGGCTGTCTATGGAGTAATAATTCATCCCGCCTTTATTCAATATCGCCAGTTCATGGAGAAAAACAATGAAGTGATTACCGATACGCTTTGCTCCTCATGTAAACATTTTAATGAGACCGCTGTTCTTTGCCTAAAACACGATGAGCATCCCACACGTAATTACATCCCTTGCGATGGTATCGATTGGGAAGTCAAGAATAATTCCTTTGATACAGATGACGATTATTGAAATCACAAACTACAACTTTGGCTTACTTCTGCAATTAATTTCAATGTCGCAGAATGCTTTTCATCATCTTTAGATAATGAAGTAATCACCGCACTCCCGATTATCACACCATCGCAATAATCAGAAAATCGTTTTACATCTTCGGGCTTAGAAATTCCAAATCCAATTAGCATTTTATTATTTCTAATTGTCGTATAAGTTCTTTCTATATTTTTATAAACCGATTCATCAAATACATTTTTAACTCCAGTTGTTCCGGTAATGCTAACGCAATAAATAAATCCGCGGCTTTTTTTATCAATCGCCTCAATACGTTCTTCGTCCGATGTGGGAGTTGTAAGCAAAACAATTTCTAAATCATTATAAGTTTCATTATAAAAATCATCATATTCATTAATCGGAACATCGGGCACAATCAATCCCTTCGCTCCGCAATTAATTATATCCTGTGCAAAATTATTCCTTCCATATTTCATTATCGGATTAGCATAGCCCATTAGTACAATCGGTTTATCTGTTTTCCTTAATATTGCTTCCGTATAAGAAAAGACATCTTTCATCTTAACGCCATTCATTAAAGCCATATAAGATGATTTCTGAATTACAGGTCCATCTGCCAAAGGATCAGAAAATGGAATTCCGATTTCGATCATATCAGCACCGGCATCTAATATCGAGAGTGCTGTATCGACAAACTTATTTTTATTCGGATAGCCTGCCGTTAAAAAGATTGAAAGTACTTTGCGAGTTTTATTTACTGACCTGATATACTCCGAGATTTTCATTTAAATTCACTCCCCAATTTTGCAATTATAGTATTCAAGTCTTTATCACCTCTCCCGCTAATATTTACTACTATAATATCTTCCTGATTAGTCCGGGGCATTAAGTATTTAAGGTACCCTACGGCATGAGCTGTTTCCAATGCAGGTAAAATCCCCTCCATTTGAGAAAGTAATTTTACTGCCTGCAAAGCTTCATCATCAGTGATAGAATAATACTCCGCCATGTTAAGGTCTTTAAGTCCACTATGCTCCGGTCCAACACCCGGATAATCAAGTCCGGCAGAAATTGAATGAGCTTCCATAACTTGCCCATCGCTATCTTGAAGCAAATATGTTTTCATTCCATGAAATACACCCGGTTCGCCAACCGTTAAAGTGGCTCCATGTTTACCTGATTCGATTCCGAAGCCCGCAGCTTCTACTCCAATGAGTTTTGTAGCTTCATTAATGAATGGATAAAAAATCCCAATAGCATTCGAACCGCCTCCAACACAGGCGACAATATAATCGGGCATTTTATTTTCTTTTGCAAAAATTTGTTCTTTTGTTTCTCTTCCTATTATCGATTGGAAATCTCGGACAATCATAGGGTATGGATGTGGTCCCACAACCGAACCAATTATATAGTGAGTATTATTAACATTCGCAACCCAATCACGTATCGCTTCGTTTGTAGCATCCTTTAGAGTTCTACTTCCTGAAGTTACAGGTATTACTTCTGCACCGAGCATCTTCATTCGGAATACATTCAACTGCTGTCGTTCGGTATCTACCTCCCCCATATACACGACACATTTTAAACCAAACTTAGCGCATACAGTTGCAGTTGCCACTCCATGCTGTCCCGCTCCGGTCTCTGCAATAATTCTTTTTTTACCGAGCCGTCTTGCCAATAGAATCTGCCCAAGAGCATTATTTAATTTATGCGCTCCTGTATGGCATAGGTCTTCTCTCTTTAAGTATATTTTCCCTTTACAATAAAACTCCGTTAATCTTTCTGCATAAGTCAAAGGTGTTTCTCTTCCATTATAATCTTTTTGAAGAGCATTTAATTCCCTAATAAAATCAGGGTCTTTTTTAGCTTCGTTATATGCCTTCTCTAAGTCATTAAGTGAATGAATTAATGTTTCGGGAACAAACTGTCCCCCATATTCACCATATTTCCCTTTAGTATCAGGGTAATTATACTCTGTAATAGTCGCCATAATATTTTTATTCTTTATTCTATAAATAGTTTATTTGCTTTTTAATTCAGCCAATTTTTCAAAAAAGGCTTTTACTTTAGTATGATCTTTTATTCCCGGTTTTGCTTCTAAAGAAGATGAAAGATCAATAGCTGCTGGATTAATCTCATTTATTAATTTTTCAATATTATTGATTCCGATTCCACCCGCAATTATTGAATGTCGTCTGTATACTTCCGGAATAATATTCCAGTCAAAAGTTTTACCTGTACCACCGAAACTACTCTTCACTTTTACACCTTCTAGTTTATTCATTATAACATTGCCGGGATCTGCATCAAACATCGGAGTGATTCCTTGAAATCTCTCCACATCCGAAAAATCAAATTTTTTGTTAGTTCGGAACGCTTTGATAATTGGGAAGTTTATTTCATCAGTTACTTGTGGAGTTTCTTCTCCATGAAGCTGAACAGCATTAAGCCCTAATTCTTCAGCTATATAATTAATTATTTTGGGTTTCTCATTTACAAAAACACCTATTAACATTGTAAATGGTGGCAATTGAATTATAATCTCTCTCGCAGCAAAGATATCAATATATCTTTTGCTGGATTTGCAAAGCATAAAACCGAGTGCATCAGCACCGCTCTCGATGCAATAAAGTGCATCTTCAATATTAGTTATACCGCAGACTTTTACTTTCATTTTTCTTTTCCCTAATTAACGCTGAATTTGATTATCCAATCTCGTTAATCCACTCTTTAAATTCAGATAAACTTTCGTATAAATTTTCTTTTGTCATAAAATGTTCGCCTACTAATGCCGCGGAGGCACCTGCATCCCTTACAAATTGCAAATCATCTTTTTTCTTTATTCCACTTTCTGCAACTATCACAATATCATTTGGGATTGATTTAATTACTATTTCTGTGGTTTTTAAGTCAGTAGTAAAATCTTCAAGATTGCGATTATTGATACCTATTATTCTATTCAACTTGAAATCGATCTTTACTAATTGGACTTTAGAGTGTACTTCGAGCAACACCGCTAACCCTAATTCTATTGCCGCATGTGTTAATTCATTAATCTGGATTGCCGATAAGGTTTCCGAAATTAATAGAATTGCATCTGCTCCATTCGCTTTCGCTTCATAAACCTGATACTCATCAATAATAAAATCTTTTCTCAATAGAGGTGCTTCTTTGAATTTTGCTATATCACTTAAATAAGAAACGCTCCCTTGAAAAAATTTTTTATCCGTTAGTATTGAAATAGCGTCTGCACCAGCTTTGAAATATTCTTCTGCTATTTTAATATGATTAAATCCGCTTCTTATTAATCCTTTAGATGGACTCGCTTTTTTAATCTCGGCAATTAATCCAAGACGATTATTGCGAACTAACGCTGATCGGAAATCGATACACTTCTTATCAAAAAACTCAAAATCGCTAAATCTGCTTAGGCTAAACTCGCTCTTTAGTTTTTTTACTTCCTCTTTTTTAATTTCAATAATTTTTTGGAGTTTGTTCATTATACTCTCTCACTAAATTCTTTTAACCGAATAAATGATTCATACGCTTTATCTGAAACTATCGATTCTTCTGCTGCGAATAAACATTCTTTAATATTATCAGAATACCCTCCTGCATATAATCCCACTGCCGCATTAACAGCCACAACATTAAATACGCTACCACGTTCTTTCTTGGTCAATAGATTAAAGATTATCTCGGCATTTACTTTTGGGCTTCCGCCTCTAATCTCGTCCTGATTGAGCAGAGGATAAGAAAAAGTTTCGTTATTTATAGAATAGTGATATACATTTTTATCTTTCTTGTATTCATTTACGTAAGTAATGTCATTAAGTGAAACCTCATCGAAGCGATCTGCCGTGCAGACAAAACAGACTTTTTCCATATCAAGAAACTTTGCCGCCTGCGACATTAGTCGAGCCGTCTTGTAGTTAAACGTCCCTATTAATTGCTTCTTAGTTCCTGCGGGGTTTGTCAAAGGGCCCAAAATATTGAATATAGTTTTTATTCCAAGCTCACCTCTTACCGGTGCAACGTATTTCATTGCTGGGTGATATAAGGGTGCAAATAAAAATGCTATTCCTACTTCATTCAATGCTTTCTCTGATTGCTCACTCGTAAGATTAATATTTATACCGAGCTCTTTTAGCACATCTGCACTTCCTGAATTACTCGATATTGCACGGTTGCCATGTTTCGCCACTTTAATACCGGCACCTGCGGCTACAAATGATGCGGCGGTAGAGATATTAAACGTACCCGCATAATCTCCACCTGTGCCACATAAATCAATAGTATTACTGATATCAGAATTTATTTTTATACTGTTTTGCCTCATCGCGAGTGCGAACCCGGCAACCTCTTCAGCCGCTTCACCCTTTGCTTTTAGTCCAACTAATAGTCCCGCTATCTGTGAATTATTTACTTGTCCCTGCATTATCAAATTCATCACATCTATTGATTCTTGAAGTGAGAGACTCTCTTTATTTGTAATTTTTTCTAAAAAATGTTTTATCATAACGACACCCAATTTTTAATTAAGTTTTTTCCTTCCGGAGTTAAAATTGATTCGGGATGAAATTGAATTCCCTCTACTGGAAATGATTTATGCCTTACCCCCATTATTATTCCTTCATCTGTTTCGGCTGTTATTATTAAATCTTCGGGTATTGAAAATCTTTCTATTATGAGCGAATGATATCGCCCTGCTATAAAATTCTGTGGAATATTTTTATATATTCCTTTGCCATCATGATGTATTTCAGAAGACTTACCATGAACTAACGAAGGAGCATGAACGATATTAGCACCGAAACAAAATCCGATTGCTTGATGACCGAGACATACACCAAGAATAGGAATTTTATTTCCTAATTCTTTTATTACATTCAATGTAATATGAGAATCCTCTGGTCTGCCTGGTCCCGGTGATATTACAATCCTATCGGGGTTTAATTCTTTTATCTCTTTAATCGTTACTTTATCATTTCGCTTTACAATGATATTTTTCTCAAACTCACCAAGAAGATGAACTAAGTTGTATGTGAAAGAATCGTAATTATCAATTACCAATATTTTCATCAATCACCTCTGCATGTTTAAGTGCATTTAAAATCACTGCCGCTTTATTATGAATCTCTTTGTACTCTAATTCAGGTTTGCTATCAGCCACAATTCCAGCACCTGCCTGCCAATACAATTTATTTTCTTTTGCGAATAAAGTCCGAATTGCGATACACATATCAAGATTGCCACGGAAATCGATATACCCTGCTGCGCCCGCATAAACATTTCTTTTTAAGTCTTCAATTTCATCAATAAGCTGAATCGCCTTTATTTTAGGTGCTCCGGTAACTGTCCCGGCAGGAAAACTTGCCCTTAATGCATCGATACAATTTTTGTCTTCTTTGAGTGTTCCTTCCACTTTAGAGACTATATGCATTACGTGAGAAAATTTTGTTATCGACTTATCCTCAATAACTTTTACCGTACCAAATTCACAAACCCTACCAAGATCATTGCGTGCTAAATCAACCAACATTGTATGCTCCGCAATCTCTTTTGGATCATTCATCAAATCATACTCTAATTCATTATCTTCAGCCTCTGTTTTTCCTCTTTTTCTGGTCCCCGCTATTGGCAATATTGTTGCTTTATTATTTTTTACTTTTAGTAAATCTTCGGGGGATGTACCTGCTATTTTAATATTATTGGCAAATTCAAAAAAGTACATATATGGTGAGGGGTTTATTATTCTAAGTGCGCGATAAACATTTAATAAATCACCTCTAAATTCACCTTCAAATCGCCTTGATAGAACTATCTGAAATACATCTCCTTCAGTAATATGTTTTTTACATCTATTTACGTCATCAAAGAATTTTTCTTTGTCTTTTATTTCCGTACTTGAATTGGTTAATTCAAAGAAACGATCGTTTATATAGGTGTTTTTTAGCTCATCTCTGAGTCGGGCTAATTCCTCTTTTGCAGATTTATATGATTCTTCTAATTCAAAACCATTTTCCAATCGAACATTTTTGATGAGAATTATCTGATGTTTAAAATGATCGAATGCGATAAGTAGATCATAGAAACCAAAAATTGAATCAGGGATTTCGAGTTTATCAGTTCCTTCAAATCCGATACTATTTTCAATTTGCGAAACGTTTTCATACCCAAAATAACCAACTATCCCTCCTGAGAAATCGGGAAGTCCTTCAATATGTGGATAGTTTATTCCTTTGATCGATTCTGAAAGATATTCGAGAATATCTTTTTGTTCAAGCTTTGTTTCACCTGCTTCATCAATAAAAAGCTGGTTGCCGTAATTATAAATCAGTTTTTTGGGACTTCCGCCAATAAATGAAAAGCGTGCTAATCGTCCAATTCCCTCAACGGATTCGAGAAGAAAGCTATTTTTTCTTTTTTCTCTGAACTTTAGATAGGCGGCTACCGGAGTAAGGAGATCGGCAGTTATAATTTCATAAACCGGAATCATATTATGATTTTTTGCAAAATGTTCGAAACTTGTAAAATCCATAAAACCTCATTAATAATTAAAATTGAAAGCTATAAACGAAAAAACCCTTCCCGGTATTTCCGAGAAGGGTCTTTTTCTTAAAACAAAAATTTATATAACTATCTCATATCACCGGGTGATCACCTTATTTGATATACTCCACCACCAAGCC
>JBAYVI010000146.1:0-7970 GCA_041674625.1 Melioribacteraceae bacterium
CTTAGGCGGCGATTGGGATACACATAGAATGACATTAAACGTGGATGCAATCCACTCGAATGATTATTCTGAAAGAGTACATGTCGGTGGAGAATATGTTTTCCTTAATCAGTTCGCGCTGCGAGGCGGATACAGATTTAATTATGATGAAGGAAATTTTTCGGTTGGTGTAGGTTTTAATACAGAATTATCAGGTGTGAAAGTGAAGCTAGATTATTCGTATGTAAATATGGATTACTTGGATTCACCGCATAGATTTTCATTATCATTTGGTTTATAAATAGTAAAACATTTTCGGAGATATAATGGCTTTTTCAAAAAAATTAGTTGATGGCGAAACACTTACAATAGATAACTTTAAGACCCCGCCCAAGGAATTAGGAATCTTACCGTTTTGGTTTTGGAATGGTGAAATGGATGAGAAGGAGATGGAATGGCAGATGAAGGAATATCATGATAAAGGTATTCCGGGATTATTTATTCATGGCAGGTTCGGAGAGACTATTGGTTATTTGTCTGATAAGTGGTTTACGAGAACAAAATTTGCTGTAGAAAAAGCTAAGGAAATTGGTATTGATGTATGGATATATGATGAAATGAACTGGCCCAGCGGAACGGCTTATAGAAAAGTGCCAAAAGAAAATCCGGAGCTTAGACAAAAATATTTAGAGATGGTTGCGCTCCCAGTGCCAGGTCCGATATTTACATTCTTAGAAGCAACAGACGATCGTTACGTTAATACTGGAAACTCAAAACCGATAGCAGCCTATGCGTGTTCGGAAGAAGAGTTTAAAGGATCGATTGAAAAATTATTGGACTTAACTCCTAACTTGTCATTCAATGCAGTAATACCGTGGGAAGCACCAGAAGGAAATTGGCGATTACTTTATTTCTTAGAAAAAGAGATCGATTATTATATCGATGCTCTTAATCCCGATTCAACAGCAAAATTCTTAGAAGAGACTCACGAGAAATATAAAAAAGCAGTAGGAAAAGATTTTGGTACGATAGTCCCAGGATTTTATACCGATGAACCGGCAATGCATTACTACCAAGTAGGAATGGCAAATCAGATTATTCCCTGGACTAAACAGATGTTCAAAATATTCCGAGAGAAAAGGGGTTATGACTTAAAGCCATATTTGCCGGCACTATTCCTCGATATGGGTAAAGATACAGCTAAGATACGTTATGATTTCTGGCGCACATTAACTGAACAATATACAGATTCATATTACAAACAGATTAGAAATTGGTGTGAAGCGAATAATGTTCTTTTCACAGGTCACTTACTCGGAGAAGAATGGATATGGATGCATGCAAGATGCGAAGGAAATATCTTTAAGCATATCGAACAGATGCATATTACAGGAGTGGATCATCTTTATCCAATTATCGGTACGGAAGAAAATCCTGATCAACATGTTGCATTGAAGATTGCAAGTTCCGCAGCACATCATTTCGGAAGTACACGTTTATTATGCGAATCAATGGGCGGAACGTATTGGGATTGTACTTTAGAAAGAATGAAATGGATTGCGAATTGGGAATATGCTCTTGGTGTAACAATATTCAATAATCATGGATACCATTATTCGATTGAAGGAGAAAGAAAGAGAGACTGGCCACCATCTCAATTCTATCATCATACATGGTGGAAATATTATAATCATTTTACAGAGTATATGGCACGTTTGGGGCATATTTTATCAGGTGGAAAACATGTTGCTAAAATTCTTGTGCTCTATCCTATAAATAGTGCTTGGACTAATTACTTACCAAGTGGACCGACAGATTTATTTAATTTAATTCAGGCTGAATTTAATTATTTGACTGATACACTTTTGAGATTGCATTTCGATTTCGATTTTGTGGATGAAGATGTTTTAATCGGGGCCGAATTAAATAAAGGCAAATTACAGATTAGAGACGAGGAATATTCATTAGTAATTCTTCCTCCTGTTACTCATATTAAAGCTGATACATTTACTAAATTAAATTCATTTGTAAATCAAGGGGGCAGTTTAATTGCTGATACATTGATACCGAATGACCTTTTAGAATATGAAAAGAAAGATGCTAATAAACAAATAGAAAAGTTATTTGGCGTAAAGGCAAATGAATTAAATAAAAAATATACATCAGGTGCTAAGCAATCGGTAGTTCAACCAAACAAAAAGAAAAATGTTTTTGTATTTCAAGGATCGGGATTAAGTAAAGAAAGAGATTTCAAAGGATTAAGAACAGTAATTGAAAAATGTATTGTCCCTGATGTAACGATAGATAATAAAGATGTCTTTTACCTGCATCGTCAGAAGGATGAATTTGATTTATATTATTTAGTTAATACAAATAGCAAAGCAAAGAAGAACGTAAAAATCACATTCGAAAATGCCGGTACTCCTGAATTATGGAATGCTAATACAGGTGAAACAACCCCACTAAATTCATATTCTTATGAAAAGGGAAGATTAGTAGTGGTATTAGATTTTGCTGAAACTGATACTCATATAATTAATATTAAAGAAGGGATTAGAAACGAATACATAACTGAAACTAATCTTGAAGTGGAATCATTCTCCGATGGTATTATAAATGGTTATTCAAGGAATGATTCTTCTGATCCTTATGCAAAAGTAGTTTCCGGTAAGAAAGAGAAAAAATATAAAGTAGCTGCTAAGAAAACACTAAAGCCGATAAAATTGAAAAAAGATTTCGAGTTCTCAATTGAAGATGATAATGTTCTTTGCATAAATCATTGGAAGATGAGATTAGCAGAAGAGAAAACAGAATTTTATGCAGAAGAAAAATATGATGATTCAAAATGGTTAGATGTAAAGATGGGAGCTTGGGAATTGCAGTTGCCTCAAGAAAGAGATGAAGCTTCTTATCCTGAAATCGTTTGGTACAGAACAAAATTTGAAATTGATGAAATGCCAAATCGATTAGCTTTATTGATTGATGGATTTAGCGGAATAAGCTACCAACTCTTTATTAATTCAGAAGAAGTAAAAGATAAAGGTAAGAGAAGTAAAATTGATGCCGAAATAAATGAAGTGAATGTAAAAAGCTTTGTTAAAAAAGGAATCAATACTGTTGTTGTTAAATTAGTTGTAACAAGAAGAACAGATGGTATGCTTGACTTATTAAAATTAGTTGGTGATTTCTCGTTGGGTAAGAAAAAATCGGGCTATTCTATTAGTGGACTTACTACAAAGATTAAAATTGGCGATTGGACAAAGCAAGGTTATCCATGTTATTCTGGTACCGGAGTTTATAAGCAAACAATTAATGTTGCAAAAAAATATATGAATGGGAAACTATTTCTTCACTTGGAATGTGGTGAAGACGTAGCAGAAGTTAGTGTTAATGGAAGCGAGCCAATCGTAATGCCCTGGCATCCATACAAATCTGATATAACACAATTCGTAAAAGAAGGCAAAAACGAAATAGAAATAAAAGTTACAAATACATTAATCAATATTCTTGAAGCAGTGGAAAAAGAATCAGGATTGTTTTCCGAACCAGTAATTGAACATGCAAATAGATACCAGATAAGTATATAACTATTTTTGATAGGAGTAAGTAAGATGAAAGAAAGTATCCTTGTTGTTGGAAGTACAAACATGGATATGGTTGTTAGGACTGATAGTTTTCCTCGTCCGGGAGAGACGTTGCTTGGAAAAAAATTCCAAACATTCCCCGGTGGCAAGGGTGCTAATCAAGCAGTCGGTGCAGCTAAGCTTGGAGCTAAAACAAAATTTATCTCCAAAATGGGTAAAGACCAATTCGCAGATGAATTGATTGAAAACTTAAAGTCATGTTCAGTATGTGTAGAAAATATTTTGATAGACGAAAATGATAGTACAGGTATCGCAATTATTTTAGTCAATAAAGAGGGCGAAAATGAGATCGTAGTAATATCGGGTACGAACATGAAACTTACTCCCGAAGAAATAGAATCAAAGAAGGACCTCTTTAGCCAGAGTAAAGTTCTATTATTGCAATTAGAAATTCCGATTGAGACGATAATAAAAGCAAAAGAAATTGCGTTGCTAAACGGAATGATTGTAATCTTTAATCCTGCGCCTGCATGTAAGTTAGATGATTCTATTTTTGAAGGGATCGATTATCTTACTCCAAATGAAACTGAATTAGAAATACTTTCAGGTAAGTCGGTTAATTCGGATGATGACGTAAAATTAGCGGCGCATAGTTTGTTGGATAAGGGAGTTAAAAATTTAATAGTTACACTTGGCGATAAAGGTTCAATGCTTATTAATAAAGAGAAGGCACAACTGTTTGCACCATGCAAAGTAAAAGTTGTAGATACAACTGCAGCAGGAGATGCTTTTAACGCCGGATTAGCATATTCATTATCGAAAGATATTCCGATAGAAGATGCAATTCGTTTTTCGAATGCAGTAGCAGCATCAGCAGTAACAAAAATGGGGGCACAATCATCAATGCCCGAACTTAGTGAAGTAAATAATCTATTATAAATATTCTTATATGATTTGATGAGGCAAATATGAAAAAAAGTGGGATACTAAATTCTCAATTATCGCGAGTAGTAGCTTCTATGGGGCATACAGATAAATTAGTAGTAGCTGATTGTGGGCTTCCGATTCCTAAGAACGCTGAGTTAGTTGATCTTGCATTAACTAAAGATATTCCTCCATTTCTTACAACACTAAAAATTATTCTTGAAGAATTAGTGGTTGAAGAAGCAATAGTAGCCGAAGAGCTTTTAGAAAATAAGGAGTATTCTGCGCAAGTAATGGAATTGCTAAAGGGTATTAAAATTCATTCAGTTAAGCATGAAGAATTTAAGGAGCTTTATCGCAATGGCGGAAATGTTGCATTTGTGAGAACAGGTGAAGCAACACCTTATGCAAATGTAATTTTATTTTCAGGAGTAAGTTTTTAAATGAGATATAGAAAAATTGGGAAACTTGATTGGGAATTGTCAGAAGTTGGTTTCGGCGGCTGGGCTATCGGAGGAGATATGTGGGGACTTCAAAGCGACGATGATTCGCTCAAAGCACTACATAAGGCTGTAGATCTCGGAGTTAATTTTATTGATACAGCACAAGGATATGGTAAAGGTCATAGCGAAGAAATTATTGGAGATTTTCTAAAGGAAAGAAAAGAGGAGTTATTCGTAGCAACAAAAGTACCTCCTGTTTCCGGTACTAAATGGCCAATTCCCGATAATCAAGATGCAAATTTATTATTTCCAAAAAAATATATAATTGAAGAATGCGAAAAATCTCTTAAACGGTTCAAGCGTGAGTATATTGATATATATCAATTCCATACATGGTCGGTTCATTTTAATATTCAGGACGAATGGTTCGAGGCAATGGATCAGTTGCGGAATGAAGGTAAGATAAGAGCAATTGGTGTTTCTGTGCCAGATACAGTTCCTGATAATGTGATCGGATCATTAGTTATGAATAAAGTTGATACCGTTCAGATGATTTATAATGTATTTGAACAATATCCTGCCTGGAATTTATTACCTGTTTGTAACAAAACTGGTTCTGGAGCAATTGCAAGAGTACCTTTAGACGAAGGGGCATTAACGGGTAAATTTAATTTAGAAACAAAATTTGCAGAAGGGGATGTAAGAAATTATTATTTCAGAGGAAATAATCTCGCAGGAACAATCAGAAGAGTAGAAGAAATAAAAGAATTTGTAAAAAACAAATATCCCGAGATGACATTAGCGGAATTTGCACTTCGATTCTCATTAAGCAATAGATTTATAACTACAACAATTCCGGGTATTCGAAACATAGAGCAAGCAATAAAGAATACTTCCGTGAGCGATGGAAATCTTTTTTCAAAAGATGAACTTAAAGAGATAGAAAAGTTTGAATGGAGAAAAGATTTTTGGTTTAAAGAAATATCAGAAGAAGAAATATAATTCTTCTCTTCCAAGTCTAAAACTAAAGGAGTAAATAAATGAAAAAGGCAATTAGTCTATTCGTAATAATAATGTTCTTAGCCCCTGCAGTCTTCAGTCAGACCAAAGGTCTGATCTATGATAAACTTGTAAAGCATGGTAACGAAGCATATTATAATGTTCCAGTGGGTCTATGCGAGGATTATCCTGAAGAAACTACAACTAAAGAAATTATGCGTAATGATATGGAGTTATTAAAAAATAATGGTATTAAGTTATTACGTATTTCATTTGGTTGGGATGCAATTGAGGAAACACAAGGACATTATAACTGGTTGTTTTGGGACGATTATGTAAAAATGGCAGTTGAAGAATATGGTATTACATTAGTTCCTTATATCTGTTATATGCCAAAATGGAATTCGACAGGGGCACAAGATACATTATGGTTCTGGAATTATCCTCCAAAAGACTATGAAGCATTTGGTAGTTTTATGACTCATATAGTTACACGATACAAAAAATGGATAAAGACATGGGAGTTATGGAACGAGCCCGATATATGGGTCTATTGGAGAGGTGATTCGGAAAATTTTGCTAAATTTATTAAAATTGGGTCGAAAGCAGTAAAAGAAGCTGACCCCGAAGCAAAAGTAGTACTCGGTGGTTTAGCTCATCGTGTAGAATTTTACCGAGAGCTTTTTAGAGACCACGATATTAGTCCTTATGTTGATATAATTAATTGTCATAATTATTTTGAAACATGGAGTGGATACCCGATTGAACACATTACAAGTTATATAAACGAATTAAATGATATAGTTCAGAGATGGGGTAATAATCAACCTATGTGGATGGCGGAAGTTGGCTATTCAACATGGAGAATGGTAGGTAGCAAAATATCGGCAGATTATAATGCATATTATGATTATGAGCACTCACCGGAATATCAGGCTGTCCAAGTATTTAAAACCTTAACACTTGCTGTAAGCACTGAAAAACTTTCTGCAATTACATGGTACGAAATAAAGGATCTTCCGATGGTAGAAAATGTAATCGGAGATAATAATAATAGAAATCTTGGTCTTGCTTATTATGATTATAAACCAAAACCTGGATTGAAAGCATTAAAATTTTTCAATGAACTATTCTCAAAAAAATATAGAAATATTGGAAGTAAAGTAGAAATAGAAAAACCACTTGACTCCGCCGTTTATTCAGAAGCATTTGAGAATGAAGATGGGTCTATGATTCTCGTTACTTGGCTTCAATCAAATGTATTTGGCGGAAGAACAGATGATAAAACAGGGAAAGTAAAAGATACACGTAAAGAAAAGGTATCATTTGAAATTTCGATTGGATTCAATCCAAAAGTAACTATCTATAATGAACTTGGTGAAGGAAAAGAATGCAAATTGGCTAAGTATGAAGATGGTGAATTATCATTAGATGACTTCCCGGTAGAAGGTGGAAAAATTTATATCTTTAGTATCACAAAATAATTATTGATATGAAAAGTATTAAGACAAAAATAGTTGATAAAATCAATTTCGAAAAATTCGGAGAGGTAGTTAAATTTCCAAATGGTAAAACTACTTCTGAAGATAACAGTTATAAATTTTGGTCGGACATTGCTACTTATAAGATCGAAGGCAAAACCGAAATTGGAATCTGTACAGTTTACAAACAGAATAAAAATATTATTGAAGGTGTCGAAAGACACCTTCATACACCTGAAATATTAATTCCGATTGATGCTCCGTTTGTACTCCCACTTTTACTGGAAGGTGATTTAGAAGATATGATGGAATCTTTCAAAGTTGAAATAGGAGAAGCAGTAGTTGTGAATGAAACTGTATGGCATGGTGCATGTCTGCCTGTAGGAAAAGATTCTGCTTCTTATTTTGTAATATTTCGTTTAAATACACCGAATGAGGATGTAGAAAAAAAATCAATTTCATCCACACTTATTGAGATAGAATAGTAATGAATGTACATACGATAAAAGGAAATAAAATATCATTGGCGTTTGATGAAGCTTCGTTATCGATAGAAAAAA
>JBAYVI010000147.1:0-7899 GCA_041674625.1 Melioribacteraceae bacterium
GAATTAGACCCGAATAATTTTACCGGCTGGTATAATAAAGGAATTGTTCTTATTAGAATGGAAGAATATTTAAAGGCTATAAATGTTTTTGAGGTATCGATTGCACTTAAGGAGGATTTCTCAAGTTCATGGTTTAATCTTGGTTTTTGCCATTATAAATTGAATAACCACCAAGAAGCCCTTAATGCTTATAAAAAAGCTTATGAGATTGATCCCGAAGATGAAACTGTATTATTTAATCAGGGACAGGTTTACGAAGAATTAGCCAATTTTCCTTTCGCTATAAAAAGCTATACGGAAGCAATTAAGATAGACAGCGAATATTATGAAGCGTTTCTTTCAAGAGGTTTTTGTTACGATTTTATCGGAAAATATCAGTTGGCATTGCGCGATTTTAATACAGCAATTTCGCTTACTACCGATCCCGAAGATGCATGGTTTGCTAAAGCAGATTTGGAATATTCGCTTGGTAATCTTGAAGATTCAATTAAAAGCTATATAAAAGCAATTGAATCTAATGGTAACAATTTTACTCTTTGGTATAAATTGGCTGAAACATATATTGAAATGGGGTGTTGGCTCGAAGGTTTAGAAGCATTCGATCAATGTCTTAAAATTAAGCCTGCGAATGCAAATTCTTATTATGGGAAAGCTAAGATTAATTTTCTTCTCCATAAAACTCAGGATGCAATTATAAATTTGAAGGAAGCATTTAAACTAGACCCAACTATAAAAAATGATTTTGCTCGTGAATATCCAGAAGTAAAATCTTCAAAACTTTTTATTAAATTAATAGAAGAAAATAAATCAAATTAAGTTATTGAATGCAATCACTAAATAAGTTTAATCATAATACGAAAATTGTCGGTGTAATAGGTCATCCTATTAAACATTCATTTTCTCCATTGATCCATAATATCGCTTTTGAATTATTGGATCAGAATTATATTTATCTCCCATTCGATGTTCCGACTAACGGATTGAAAGATGCCTTAAAAGGTATGCTTGCCTTGGGGATAAAAGGTTTTAATGTTACTTTACCTCATAAAGAAAAGATATTCCCATTCTTAAAGGAAATCTCGGAAGAAGCAGGTATTATTGGAGCAATAAATACTGTGGTAAATGAGGATGGCATTTTACATGGTTATAATACCGATGTAACTGGTATTATCGAATCCCTAAATCCATACAAAGAGGAAATTGCCGGGGCAACCGTTACTGTAATTGGCGCAGGCGGTGCGGCAAGAGCTGTTATCTTTGCTCTTATAAGAGTTTTCAAAGTCGGACATATTAATATCGTTAATAGAACTGAACAAAAAGGTGAGTCATTAAAAGAATATTTCAGTTCTAAAATGCTTTATAACGAATTTAAAACTCATAGTTTAGTTCCACCTGATTTAGTCGAAGTTTTTAGAAGCTCTAAATTGATTGTGAATGCTACTTCAATGGGTATGGCTCCTGATATTGATGATTCCGCAACCACAATTAAAGAATCATTTAATTCCGACCAGATTGTTTTTGATGTAATCTATACTCCAATCAAAACTAAGTTACTAAAAATAGCTCACGAGCAAGGTGCAAGAACAATAAATGGATTGCAGATGTTCATTGAGCAAGCAGCAAAATCATTTGAACTTTGGACAGGCGAAAAAATGCCCACCGAAAAGGTAAAAAAAGCTCTTATTTCTTATCTTAATAGTTAAGAGGATACATTACCCTAATGACTCGCGCCGTCATTAGGGTGATTTTCTGAAAAATCCGCTATTTTAATTTTGCTAATGCCGTTTTTATTCTGTCAAAACCTATTTTAAGATTTTCCATCGAAGTAGCATAAGATAATCTAAGGAATCTTTCAGCTCCAAATGAACTGCCCGGAACTGTTGCAACCTTAGCTTCATAAAGAAGATACATCGAAAGATCAAAAGAATTCTCTATTTTCATTACTTCGGTTGATTTACCGAAATAATAATCAACATTTGGGAATAGATAAAAAGCCCCTTCCGGCTTATAACACGAAATCCCTTCTAATGAGATTATTGCATTATAGAAATAATCTCTTCTCTTCTCAAACTCTATTCTCATCTCCTCTACAACTTCTTGGCTTCCATTCAGAGCCTCGACCGTAGCCGCTTGTGATATAGAAGATGCATTTGAAGTGCTATGGCTCTGAAGCTTATTAATACCCTTTATTATTGGTTCAGGACCAGCGGCATAACCGATTCTCCATCCCGTCATTGCATATGCTTTAGAAACACCATTAATTACAATAGTTCTTTTTTTCATTGATTCACTTAATTCAGCAAAACTCACAAACTTATAATCGTCATAAATCAATTTTTCATAAATCTCATCAGAAATAATATAGAAATCATGCTCTTCAGCCACTGCGGCAATAGATTCGAGTTCCTCTTTTGTATATGCAGAACCAGTTGGATTAGATGGGTTACATAAAATCAATAACTTAGTAGCCGGTGTAATTGCATTTTTTAATTGTTCAGGTGTGATCTTAAAACCGTTCTCTTCCGATGTTTCTACAATCACCGGTTTGCCATGGGCTAAAGAGATCATTTCCGGATAAGAAACCCAATATGGTGCGGGGATTATTGCTTCATCATCGATATAAATGATCGATTGTACGGCATTAAAAATACTCTGCTTTGCACCGTTTGAAACGATAATTTCATTAATTGTGTAATCGAGATTATGATCTTTCTTAAATTTATTTTGAATTGCTTGTCTTAGTTCCACTGTACCCGGATTAACTGTATAACGAGTCATATTTTTTTCAATTGCATCAATTGCGGCATCTTTGATATTTCTTGGAGTCGGGAAATCGGGTTCACCAACACTTAAATCAATTACATGTTCTCCCCTCGCCTGCATTCCTTTAGCTTCCGCCGCCACCTTCATAGTTGGAGACTCGATAATATTATTTATTCTTTTCGATACTGAAAACATTGCACTTCCTTTAATTTTACTTTCTGAAATATACGATTTAATATCTTGATTTGCGTATCAAGAGAGCTAAGTAAATTATACTTTTAACCCAGGTTGGGTAGAAGATTCCATTAGAAAAATGTTGAACTGCAAAGTTAGGTATTTGATAATTTCAAAAATTTTAAGACTTTATTAGAAATAATTCCCCCTCTAAAAGCAAGAGGGGGAAAATAGAGAATATTTATTTCTGTTTTATAAACTCTAATTCAGTGAAGACAAAATCGGGGGAATTGGGTACTTCGATTGTGAATTTTTCCACATCTGCATTAAAGTCCATCTCAAATTTTACCCAGCCTTTAGTAAGAAATTGATCGGCCCAATCGATTGTGAAAGTATCATAGTGATAATGCTTTAACTCTCCTCTAAACTCTTTTGATGGCAGGAACTGTAAAAATAAATTTCCATTTATTACAGATACTTCCGCTTTTCCATACATTTTATCTTCATAAATGCCCGAATATTTTTCCAATGGAAGTGAAGGAGTAGTGTCTTTTACTCGGATTGAATCTCTATGATTAAATTCATTTTGTCTCCGCTCCATTCCCTTATTGAATCTTTTTAGCATCTCAGTATTATAATCTTTCTCCTCTTGCCCAAGCATTAAATCAAGTATATAGCTTCTAACTGCGCTTGTCATGCCGTTTTCTAGATTGCTTAAGAGTACAAATCCGAATTTTTCTTCGGGAACTAATGTAACGTTCGATACCATTCCGGGCATTCCACCACCATGAGAAAGTATGCGCTTCCCTTTATAATAATCAGCAAACCAACCTAATCCAATGGCACCATTTCCGATAGCAAAATGGTTCATCCACATCTCCTCCGATTGCCTTTCGCTGAATATTCTTTTTCCCTCGTATTTACCTTTTCCCAACTGCATACGAATCCATTGAGCCATTTCAATAGCAGATGAATTAATTCCCGCTGCGGGAGCAACAGCATCCACTGAATAGTATTTTATTACTGATAATTTTCCGTCATTCATTTTATATGCTTTTGCTACATTGCTCGATTTCTGTAATTCCGAAATACTCGTTACGCTTCTTTTCATTCCGAGTGGAGTGAGAATATTTGCCTTCACATAATCCTGCCAACTTGTGTCAGTAATTGCTTCTAATGCGGCACCCGCAGCAGTGTACATTAAATTAGAATAACCGTATTTAGTACGAAAACTTGAAACGGGTTTTAGATATCGGACACGTTTTAAAACTTCCTTCATATCATAGTTGCTACCGAGCCATAATATATCTCCGCTGAAAGTTACAAATCCACTTCGGTGAGTTACGAGATCACGTACTGAAATCTCTTTCGTAACCCAAGGATCGTACATCTGGAAATCAGGCAAATAGTTTATTACAGGATCATCCCATTTTAATTTACCTTGATCGACTAATCGAGCGAGTGATGCAGTTGTAAATGCCTTTGATAGTGATGCAATTACAAATAAAGTATTTTCATCTACTTTTTCATTTTTGCCTAATTCTCTTACTCCAAATCCTTTCGCATAAACTACGGAATCATTTTTTACAATTGCCAAAGAAAAACCGGGCATCTGCCAATCTTTCATTCCTTTTTCAATAAACGAATCTAACTTCTTAAAATCTTGTGCCGCTAATTGTGATAACATTACAAATAGTAGCACTAAAGAACGCAAAACAGTTTTCATTCTTTCCTCAATTTATTTGATAATTATTCTAAATTTATTCCATAAGCTTTGGACGCTTTAGATGAAACTCCGTTGCATCCTGAAATGCTTTTGCTGCTGCAATTATCTTCCCTTCTTCAAACAAACGACCTATAAACGTAATACTACTATTCGATCTATCCGGGGATTTACCCGTTGGGACAACAACCGATGGATGACCTGTTAAATTCGTCAATAATAAATTATCTCCTTCCCATGAGGGAGCAAGATAAAAATCGATCTTATTCATTATTTGATTCATTTCATTTATCAAGACTGTTCGTATTCTACTTGCATTTATATATTCCACAGCGGGAATAAATCGATTTGCTCGGAATAGATTGGGCCATGCATTTTTTATCTGTCGAACAAGTTCTTCGTCTTTATTGCTTCTTGTTAATTCATCGAATGCCGCAGCAGATTCTGCCGATAAAATAAATGAAAGATTATTAACATTAATTTTAGGCAACGAAATCGGTATTAATTCTGCACCAAGTTTTTTTAATTTTGCCAGTACCAAAGAATCATTTGAATGAAACGGATAGCTTTTGTCAAAATCAACCTTTAGATATCCGATTTTAAGTTTCTTAAAATCAATTTTATGATCGTAATTAAAAGGATAATCGTAAAGAGTAAGATCATTCGGATCTAACCCATGAATCACATCAAAAACAATTGCAAGGTCTTCGGCATTGCGGCAGATTGTGCCAATTTTATCCATAGACCAGCTCAGAGCCATTGCACCGCTTCGACTCACCCTTCCATATGTCGGGCGCAATCCTGTTACACCACAGACTGTGGATGGTGATACTATCGAGCCCCACGTTTCTGTACCAATTGCGAATGGTACTAATCCGGCAGAGACTGACGAAGCAGAACCGGCAGATGATCCGCTTGATCCCTCTTCATAATTCCATGGATTTCTCGTTTGTCCTCCGAACCAGATATCCCCCCAAGCAAGTTCTCCCATTGTAAATTTTGCAACAAGTATTGCTCCTGCGTTTTCTAACTTTTTTACTACCGTTGCATCTTCATCAATTACTTGATTTTTATATGGAGCAGCGCCCCAAGTTGTGTAATAATTTTTTGTGGCAAGCAAGTCTTTTACACCATAGGGAATTCCGTGAAGCATTCCTCTATATTCCCCTTTTGCCAACTCATCATCAGCACGCTTAGCCTGTTGGAGAGCTAATTCTTCAGTAAGAGTAATTACCGATTCTAATTTTGGAGAATATTTTTTTAATCGCTCTAAATATAATTTTGTTAATTCCATCGAAGATATCTGTTTCGTTTCTATAAGATGTGCTAATTGACCGATTGAATAATATGCAAGTTCATCTGATGATGCGGGCTTTTTGGTTTTAGAGTAATCACCATATTTAATCTGCTTCTGCTTTTCATTAAATACAAATCCATTCGGAATAGGATTAAAAATTACTGAAGGAACTACACTATTAGAAAGATTAAATTCTCTTACTGCCTTAAATAAGGCTAATTGATCATTAAGGGTCTCTATCATCGAATCTCTTTCAGAGTCAGTAAATTCAAGTCCGATAATTTTTTCTGCTTCTTTTATTGTTTGTTTATTGATTGCATTTTGTGCGTTTATACAGAGTGGTAATAATAAAAGAATGGAGAAAATCTTTTTCATAGATCACCTTATAAAAATTGTTCTGTTATATTAATTATTATTAGCTTTGCATTCAAACTTTTTACGGAATTGGAATGACAGAGAAATACAAACACATTATATGGGATTGGAACGGAACAATTTTTAATGATCTTGAATTGGCTTTGGATATAGTAAACGGAATATTAAAAGATAGAGGCGTACCTGTACTTACACGAGAAAGATATTTGGAAGTTTTTACATTTCCTGTACAAGCTTATTATGCACAGATCGGATTAGACCTGATCAACGAACCATTCGAAATAGTTGGGATGGAATGGGCAACTACTTACGAAATACGAAAAGGTGAAGCTGGATTGCATGAAGGCGTAGCGGAAAAAATGGAAGAATTTTTCCAAGCCGGAAAAGCGCAATCAATTTTGTCTGCTTATAAACATGATCTTCTCGAAGAGATGGTTTCCGATTATGGATTAAACAAATATCTTCATGGCCTTTCAGGAATGGATAATGTTTATGCCGAAAGCAAAGTTCACATTGGACTTGAAATGATAAAACAGATCGGTTGTCCTAAAAGTGAAGCTGTCTTAATCGGTGATACACTCCACGATTTGGATGTAGCAAATGAGATGGGAATCGATTGTATATTAATTGCCAGCGGACATCAACCAAAGCATCGATTAGAAGGCAAGGGCGCAGTAGCAGTCCTAAACTCAGCCAAAGAACTGTAATAATAGCAGTTCTCACTTTAGCTAAAGAGCTGTAATAATAATACTCCTCGCACCCGCCAAAGGGCTGTAATAATAACAGATCTCATCTTAGTTAAAGAGGTGTATTAGTATCACACTCCCTACCTCAGAAATAGAGTAGTAACAATCATAAGTTAAGATTATTCTTCTGGCTTATAGTCTGAAGTATCTTCTGCAATCATCCCGAAGGGAATGTTTAATTGATTTTTGTATGGCTCAATCCTTTTTTCAGCCAAGTTTATATATTCTTTACTTATATCATAACCGACGTATCTTCTTTCGGATTTGATTGCCGATACAGCAGTAGTCCCGCTACCCATAAATGGATCAAGAATAATATCATTTTTGAATGAATATAATTGAATTAGTCTATATGGTAATTCTTCCGGGAAAGGTGCAGGATGCCCAATTCTTCTGGCACTCTCAGCATTCATTGTCCATATTGATTTTGTCCATTCAATAAATTGTTCTTTTGCGATTGTGTTTTCTTTATTCTCTTTTTCTCTTTTATAATCTCCTTTTGAAAACACTAAAATATATTCGTGCACATCTCTTAAAATAGGATTTGCCGCACTTAACCAGCTTCCCCATGCTGTTGAGGGACTGGCACTCGCCGCTTTATTCCATATAATTTCCCCTCTCATATTAAATCCTATTTCAAGCATAATTCGTGAAATATAATCGGAAATAGGCAAATATGGTTTTCTGCCTAAATTTGCTACGTTAATACAAGCCCTGCCACCATTTACTAAAACTCTATATGTTTCTTTAAATGAGTTTTCCAAAATTTGTAAATATTCTTTCAAAGATAAATCTTCATCATATTCTTTAGAAACATTATA
>JBAYVI010000148.1:0-7803 GCA_041674625.1 Melioribacteraceae bacterium
GTAAAAGAAGCCATAATTAGAGATTTAGAACCACATAATTAATGAGAAGAGTTGTAATTACAGGATTAGGAGCAGTAACTCCAATAGGAAACAATGTTGCTCAATATTGGCATTCATTGATTACTGGAATAAGTGGAGCATCATTTATTACCAAATTTGACACATCAAAATTTAAAACAAAATTTGCGTGTGAAGTAAAGAATTTTGACCCTCAAAATATTTTTGAGAGAAATGAAATAAGGAAATACGACCTTTTTACTCAATATGCTTTAGCCGTAACCGATGAGGCGATAAAAAATGCAAACCTAAATTTTGATACTTTGAACAAAAACAGAATTGGCGTAATATGGGGTTCCGGAGATGGCGGTGTTACTACTTTTGAGGAGCAATTTGGCGAATTTAAAATGGGCGATGGTACACCGAAATTTAATCCGTTTTTTGTTCCAAAAAGGATAATAAATATAGCATCTGGCGTAATCTCAATTAAATACGGTCTCAGAGGAATAAATTATACAACGGCTTCTGCGTGTTCAGCAAGTAATACGGCTATCATTGACGCATTTAATTATATCCGTTGGAACAAGGCAGATGTGATTATTGCTGGTGGTTCGGAGGCTTCTATCACACAAACTTCAATAGGCGGCTTCAATGCTTCTAAAGCCTTATCAACTTTAAATGACAACTTTAGCAAAGCTTCAAGACCTTTTGATACTACAAGAGACGGTTTTGTTTTAGGCGAAGGTGCAGGTGCAATTATTCTTGAAAGCTATGAACATGCCATAAAAAGGAATGCTGTTATACTTGCTGAAATTGTTGGTGGTGGACTTGCGGCAGATGCATATCACCTGACAGGTACACATCCGGAAGGGGAAGGAGCAATTCTGGGAATGACATTTGCATTGGAAGAAGCAGGTATAAATTCAAGTGAAATTGACTATATCAACGCGCATGCTACTTCAACTCCAACGGGCGATTTGAGCGAATTGAAAGCAATGGAAAAAATATTTGGAATAAAACCCAATGCAAACATCAGTGCAACAAAATCAATGACAGGACATTTGCTTGGCGCAGCAGGGGCAATTGAAGCTATTGCTTGCATAAAAGCTATTCAAGAAAACATGATACCACCTACTATAAATACAGAACAAGTAGAACCTGACTTTGCCGACAAATTTAATTTGACACTCGGCAATTCACAACAAAGAAATGTAACGTATGCAATGAGTAACACTTTTGGCTTTGGTGGACATATTGCAAGTTCAATATTCAAAAAATTTGACGAGTAACCGTAAAACAAAATATGGAGGTTGAAGAAAAATAACAAACTTCCAGGCGACAATAGTGTCAAAAACAAATAAAACAAATAATTATGAAAGAAATTGAAAAGCTATCGGAAAATACGCACTACAGTGCAGTAAACTTGGGCGATTTAAATGATTTGAAGAATTACTCTTTAATTCATCCTAAGAATAAAATGATCCTTGAAGGCAAAGTTTTTTTAAAAGACGTTACTAAAGCAACAGGAACGCAAATTTCGTTTAATTCGCTCCCTCCACATTCAGAGCAACCCTATTTTCATATTCATTGGAAAAATGAAGAAACCTACATAATTTTAAGTGGTTTCGGATTTTTTCAAGTAGATGAAGACTGTTTTGATATAAAAGAAGGCAGCGTGATACGAGTAGCACCAAAAGGAAAACGTGGAATTTGCAATTCTTCTGACGAAAGAATGATATATATGGTAATCCAGTCTAAGGAAAATTCACTGGAGGAACATACCACAGATGATGGAGAACGGCTTCCGGTAGAACCGAAGTGGAGATAAAACAAAATTGGAAACACAAAACCAAACTAAGACCGCATAATAAATTCCATTGTTTTGCAGGAAATGCTTGACTGTATACATTGTTGAATAATAATAATAAAACTAAAATTAAAACTTTGCCATTAATTACTTTTGAAGCCGGCAAATTGACGGACGAAATAAAACTTGAACTTATCCAAAAACTGACTAACTTATCAGCAGAGATTACCGGAATTCCCAAAGAATCTTTCTTTATATCGATTAGAGAAATGCCTGATGAAAATGTAGCGATTGGCGGAATAACAGTCAAAGAAATCAAGAAGAAATTTGTGAAAACAAATGACAGAAGAAATTAAAGATTACCTAAAACACATAAAGGACACCTGTTACGAATTAACAGAGGCGGAGCTTGCTCAATTCGGCGAAGGACTTACGGTTACAGAACTTGATAAAAATGACAAAAGCAGATTTAGAACAGTTTGTAAAAGATTACATTGAAACCTGGAGTACAACAAATTCTGATTTCAGAAAACAACTTATTGAGAAAGTGTATTCAACATCGGCTCACTTTTACGCAAATGAGCCGGGTGATGAAGCAGTAGAGCATCACGGTACGGAAGCAATTTTCGGAAATATTACGCAAGTAAATGAGCGACTTGTTGTTGGAAACGGACTTATTACAGAGTACTCAGGTTATTCGGAAAATCACGATACCCTAAGAGTGGCTTGGCAAATGAAAACACCTGATGGAGATATAGCAATGAAAGGAATGAATTTTTTACATCTTGGCACTTCGGGTAAAATTGAACGAGATTACATATTTATCAATTAAGTATGCCAAAATTCAATAAAACCTGCACATAACACACCACCATTACTAAAAATACCGTGCAATAATTAAACGACAGACAAATTGGATACAGAATGTGGAACTTTGTAAATAAATTTAGTGGAACTTTGTGAACCATAAGAATGTGAATTATAAATAATTAACGTAGGTGAATAAATGATTTTGTACTATTTTTCGATAATGTTAATTGATAAATGAATGATGCCTAATTTTTGACGAGTTATGCAAAACCTAATTAAAGCAATAAATCATTATATTTCCTTATCTGATGAAGATATCAACATAATTGATCAACTATTTGTTAAAAAGGAATTGAAAGTAAATGATTCTTTTTTAACAGAGGGGGGAGTTTGTAAAGAGTTTGCATACATAAATAATGGGCTTCTCAGGCATTGTATAATAAATAATGGGGAAGAAGAAACATTTTATTTTAGTACAGAACATGATTTTGTTTGCGATTACGAAAGTTTTATCAATAAAGCAATATCAAAAAAATCAATAATCGCCTTGGAGGATACAACAATATATTCTATCTCCTATAGCAATATGCAGCTATTTTATAGTAAAGTAAAATTCGGCGAACGGTTTGGCAGGTTGTTGTTGGAAGATGTTTTTACCAAAGCTATCAATCATATTATTTCTTCGCACACTGATGCAGCTGAACAGCGGTATTTGAATTTTATGTCTTCATTCAGTCATATTCAACAGCGAATACCGCAGTATTATATTGCTTCTTTTGTTGGAGTAACACCTCAATCTTTAAGCCGAATCCGACGGCAATTAGTGAAAAAATAATTTGTTACCCTATGGTAATGATTTTTGACTGACCCATTTGTTCCTTTGTGTAAAATTAAATTTGTATACAATGGAACACCAAACTTTAAACAAGACAAGCAATTTTATAAAAACATTTCAATTACTTGCAATTATTGGTTTTATTTTGAGTTTGGGCAGTATTTTTTCTTCTATAATTATGAATATTGTCCTGGGCAATTCCCCTTCGATTGATTCAATTTATTGGCAACGGTTATTTGTTTCAAAAATAATATTCACGCTGATCATTCCGGGTCTAATTTTAATTGTGGTGAGTGCTATTATTTTAAGTTGTAAGCAATATGGGTTTTTTAGAGGAAAATGGATTACTATTGTCCAGTTGCTTATTATCTTGATAGTTATTAATTCAATCAACATTACCCTACTTGCAGAAAAAGTGACTGCAATTGCTATTCATCAACAACAAATTATGACAGCCATATCCAAATATGTTATATTAAAAAGTATGGAAGATATGTTTGGAGCATTTAATATGATGATGCTTTTGAGTAGCCTGATAATAGCAATTTACCTGCCTCTTGATAAAAAAACAAGCATTCAATCTACCTTAGAAACATAAAGTAACTCCGCATGTAAATTTGGCAGCATTCTATTTCTTAGCAAATGTGAACGAAATTTGTATTTATCCTTTTTATCTTTACATTTCATATTTCATAAATCGAAAACATGAGTAAAATAATTCAAGTGCTAAAGAAAATAGCCCCATTATCAGAAGATGACTGCGATAAATTTTTGAAAATCACAACTACTTCACAACTAAAAAAAGGTGATTACTGGATAGAATCCGGAAAGAAAAATGATAAAATAGCATTTTTAGAAGACGGTTATTTACGGAAATTCTATGTAATGGAGGGCAATGAAATAACCGATTTCTTTTATTTTGAAAACGATTTTTGTGCTGACCTTCCTTCTATTATTGACAATTCATCACCTCATGCAAGTATTGTTGCTATGCAAAAAACAACATTAACAATTTTCTCTTATAAAGATTTTAATGAACTTTGTAAAACTGCTCCTGCTCTTGAGCATTTACATCGTGTTATTGTTGAATTCACCTTTCTACGTTTTTATAAAAGAACCGTATCTTTCATTCTGCAGACTCCAAAAGAACGGTATGAAGAACTACTTGTAACTAATCCACAAATATTGCAAAATGCGACACTGTATCACATCGCATCATATTTAGGAATTAGTCCACAACATCTTAGTCGTTTGAGAGCAGAAAACTAATTTCTTAACAAATGCGAACGATATTCATTTTAGTCTGACTTTCCTTTGCATCAAAAAAAGGTATGGAAATAAACACTTTAGAAAAATTAAAAATCAATAACTCTGAACAATGGGTTCTTGTTCGAGGAAAAAACGCAAATGCTCCACTTATTCTTCATGTTCAGGCAGGTCCTGGCATGCCTATTATTCCCGAAGCTGATACAATGGAAAAGCTATTACATCTTGAAAATAATTACCTGGTTGCTTATTGGGACCAGCGGGGATGTGGTAAATCTTTCAATAAAAATATTGACCCAAAAACAATAAGCTTTTCACAGTTAACTGATGATGTTATTCAATGCACTAAATACCTATTGAAGAAATATAATAAAGACAAAGCAATTCTTATAGGTTACTCCATTGGTGCAACTATAAGCCTAATGGCAGCAATAAGAGACACCGAAATTTTTAGCCAATTGTTTTTAGTAGGTATTGATATTGATATTCCAACGGCAAATAAATATGCTCTGGAATTTGCTATGGCTAAAGCCAAAGAAAAAAACAATAGCAAGCTTATAAAAAAAGTAATTGAATTAGAGCAAAAACCAATTATTGAAACAAAAATATTCCAGGAACGTGCCAAGTTACTCACAAATTTAGGTGGGATAAAAACAGGCAGCAACTATAACCAATTGCTAATATCCACCATCAAGAATATGCTTTTCAGTAAATCATATAGTTTTAAGGATATTCCCAACACAATTAAAGGCATGGAATTGTGCCAAAATGCACTTCTCCCCGAATTAGATACCCTTAATCTTTTTGATAAAATAAAATCTGTTCAGGTTCCTGTACATTTTATTCAGGGCAAATTAGATGGTATAGCCCCATACCAAACGGCTGTTGCATTTTATGATTATTTACAAGCCGGTACAAAATCATTTTCTGCTTTTGAAAACTCCGCACACATGCCACAATATGAAGAGCCCGAAAAATTTGTAAAACTGTTGGACGAAAAAATATTTGGATAAACTACTTTTTATGTTTAGCAACGAAAGCATTGAACTGACAATTAATAGAACTCCTGTAAAAATACACGCTATTTCTACAGGTTCGGTTTCCGTAAAAACAAAATTTAGTGAAAGTAAAAAAACAGGTGCGTTTGCCAAATTGGATTTTATTTTTGATAAAAAATTTACCGAATGGATGCCAATATGGGTTTGGGTTATTGAGCATCCTGAGGGTATTTTTATAATTGATACGGGTGAAAATACAAATATACAAATGCCTGATTATTTTAAATCTTCAGGTGTATTTGCCAATTGGTTAAACAGAGCAATGTTTCGGTTCAAAATAAGCAGAGAGCAGGAAATTGACAAACAACTTCTGAAATTAAATATCAAACCAAAAGAGGTTAAAGCAGTATTCTTGACACATTTACACCTTGACCATATTGATGGCTTAAAACATTTTCCTGAAACAAAAATAGTAGTTAATAAACCCGAATGGGAAAAGCCGTATGGAGATTTACCAAAACTCTATCCCCATTGGTTTAAGCCAGAATTAATTGAATTAAATGAACAATATGAATGCTTTGATAGTGCTTGTTTTTTGACTCTTGCAAATGATTTAATCGCCCTTCATACGCCAGGTCATACAAACGGACACATGTCCATATTGCTAAAAACAGACAATTGCCATATTTTATTTGCAGGCGATGTGTGTTATAACCAAAATCAACTCCTTACAAATTGCTTCGCTGGTGTTAATATAAGTCACATTAAAGCCGGAAATACATACAAAAGAATTAAATCCTTGGCTAAATTTAATAAACTGGTGTTCCTTCCTTCTCATGACCGTGAAGCTGGTAAAAGATTAAAGGAACTTGTGACTTTGAAATTAATTTAACCATCAAAAACAAACGTTAAAGAAAAAATTGGATTAGTATTCAACACATCAAATACAAGTGAAGAAAGAGAAAATAATATATTTAAAGACCCACTTGATACGATTTGGGAAAACTGTATTTTTGATTTTTGTGGAGTAAAACAATTTGACAGAAGGATGTTTCGGATTATTGTAAATAGTGATTTAAACCAGAGTCACGTTTGGTTAAACGAAGTAAAAATGATGATTGACAGGTATTTCTCAAAAAACAATAATAACGGTGGCTATAACAAGGCATCATACTTTATGGCGGGTTACATTATTAACCTAAAATGTTGACAAAGACATGACTAAAAGAACAAATTGAAAGTTTTACAGAACAATCTTCAAGTGATGAATTGGTTGAAAAGCTTATTTTAATTGAAAAGATTGAATATGGAAATATGCAGTCAGAACGAGGTGAAATCATCACTGACACTGAATTAGGCAAAGAAATCGAAAAATGGTTCGAATAAATTGGACTTTTCAAGCGAAAGACGATTTAAAAAGCATTGCAGCATATATTTCCAGCGATTCCAAAAGATAAGCGAAAATGCAAGTATTAAGAAATGCAAGATATTTACTACCATTAGTTGCCGAAAACAACTAATAGTAGCGGATTTACAACTATAAGTAACTGGTTTTTTTTGATTCCGGACCTGTGTCAAAATACCTTTGCCTGATCAAATAATTTAAAAATGGAACCTATGCAAAGTACAAAAAAAATTGGCAGTAAAATTGCCGAAGCACGAAAGAAAGCAACTATTTCTCAGGCACAGCTTGCCGGGTACCTATTCATTAGTTCACAGGCAGTAGGAAAGTGGGAGCGTGGAGAATCAATGCCGGACATCATCACTTTAAACCGTCTGGCGGAAATTCTGGGTGTTGACCTGAACTATTTTTCGGAAAACTTCCAATCCCCGGCTCCTGAAATTACACCTGGAGAGCCTTTGGTTAAACAACCGGCTAAATCCGGTAGCTATCGGATGCCGTCCGAAAAGCATCCCGAAAGCAAGAGGGAGGAAAAACTTAGCTGGGATATGTCGCGCGGAAACTGGGTGGATGCTGACTTTTCAGGGTTGAAGAACCTGCACGAAAAATTCTCCTCCTCCAACATGCAACGTTGCAAGTTTATCGGTTCCGATTTGTCGGGGCTTCTTCTGAAAGGCAATCATGTTGA
>JBAYVI010000149.1:0-7681 GCA_041674625.1 Melioribacteraceae bacterium
ATGATAAGGGTTTTGCTATGTCGAAAAAAATCTTTCCCCTTTTAATTGTATTTATATTTTCTTCGTTGTTATTTGCACAGGATAAATACTACACACCACTTAATATAAAAAGTGCTTTTAATAAAAATACTCGATCTCTTGATGGAAAGCCGGGCAATAATTATTGGCAGAATAGATCGGACTATAAACTAAAAGCCGAATATAATCCACGGACAAAATTATTAATAGGTCATGCCGATATTAAGTATCATAATAATAGCCCAGATACAATTAAACAAATAACAGTTCGTTTATATCAAGATATATACAGAAAAGGCAATACACGCGATTTTCCTCTTGATCCACGATCTTTGACTGAAGGTGTAATCGTATCTAATCAAAAAATAAATGGCGAACAAATCCCAATTGCAAATATTAACCGAAGCGGTACTAATTTATTTTATAAATTATTACAGCCGCTCAATCCAAAATCGGAAGTAAAAATTTCGCTTGATTGGGAGTTTAATATGCCCATTTATTCGGGTGTAAGGATGGGCACTTATGATTCGGTCTCTGCTTTCGTTGCTTATTGGTATCCTCAAATTGCCGTCTATGATGATATTGATGGCTGGGATAATCTTAATTATACGGGACAGGTTGAATTTTATAATGACTTCGGTAATTTTGATGTAGAGCTAACAGTTCCAAAAGGATTTATTGTTTGGGCAACAGGAGTTTTGGAAAATCCTGAATCAGTTCTCGCTCCCGCAATTTATGAAAAATATAAAGTAGCGAATGAATCGGATTCTATTTGTAATATAATTAAGAACGAAGATTATAAAAATTTAGTTACTTCTGATAACGAAAAAAACGTATGGAAATTCAAGGCTGATTATGTGCCCGATTTTGCTTTCGCAACAAGCAATCATTATTTATGGGATGGATCGAGTTTAATTGTAGATAAAAAAACCGAAAGAAAAACTTTTATAGATGCTGCATATAATAGAGATTCTAAAGATTTTCCTACCGTAGCACAGATAGCACGAACATCTATTGATATGCTTTCAAACGATTTACCCGGATACCCTTTTCCATATCCGAAGATTACAATATTCAATGGAAGTGGGGGTATGGAGTTTCCTATGATGGTTAATGATGGATCTGCCGACCAGAAAGCAGGAACAGTGCACGTTACTTCTCATGAAATTTCTCACACATATTTCCCTTTCTTTATGGGAACAAATGAGCGTAAATATGCTTGGATGGACGAAGGATGGGCTACCATGCTTCCTTCACGTATTCAAAGTAAATTAGCTGAAGGCTACGATCCCGTTTCCCGCAACGCGCAACAATATAATGAATATGCCGGTTCTGAAGGAGATATTCCTCCGATTGTACCATCATACTTATTAAATGGTGCCTCGTATCGTACAGCTTCTTATAGACGTCCCGGAGAAGCATATAATATTCTTTGTGAGCTCCTTGGTGAAGTAACTTTCAAAAATGCATTGAATGAATATATTTCAAGATGGAACGGTAGGCATCCTATCCCGAATGACTTTTTTAATAGTTTCGATAATGTTACCGGTCAAGATTTATCATGGTTCTGGAAACCGTGGTTTTTTGAACCGGGATATCCCGACCTTGCAATTACATCCGTTATTCCTAATGAAAAACAACAAAAAGTAATTATTGAAAATAAAGGAACAATGCCGATTCCAATTGAACTAAAAGTTACTTATGATGATGGCACAACCGAAACTCAAACTCAATCCGCCGCCATTTGGAAAGATGGAAATAAAAAATATGAAGCTCTGTTTAATACATCGAAAAAAATTAAGTCAGTAGAATTAGAAAGCACAAAATATTCTGATACTGATCTTAAAAATAATTCGTTTAACGCCAACTAAGGGGGAATGATGAAAACGAAATACCTATTTCTGTTTGTTTTGATTTTGCAATTATCTTTAGTAGCACAATCAAAAGATTACTTTGTACCAAAAAATTTTAGAACCGCCATAGAAAAAGGAACAAGAAGTTGGGACGGTAAACCGGGTAGTAATTATTGGGAAAATAAAACTGATTATAAAATAAAAGCGGAGCTTCATCCTGATTCAGCTTCGGTTACAGGGCATGCTTGGATAAAATTTTATAATAATAGCCCAGACACCCTTAAAAACCTTGTTGTTCGCCTTTATCAAGATATTTTCAAAAAAGGAGCATCAAGAGATTTCCCTGGTCCGGAAGCAGATCTTACCGAGGGAGTAAAAATTGATTCTTTTCTATTTGAAGGTATTTCGATAAAAGATGACATGAAAAAATTCAGAGTATTTAAGACATCAACTAATTTGATAATCGGAAAACTTCCTCAACCAATTGCTCCGGGAGCTATGGCTAACATTGAAACCAAGTGGGAAATAAAAATTCCAAAACTTGCCCGTCTTAGAATGGGAGCTTATAACGACTCCACTTTTTATGTAGCTTATTGGTATCCGCAGATAGCAGTCTATGACGATATAGATGGTTGGGATAGAAATGAGTATCAAGGTTTAACAGAATTTTATAACGATAAAAACAATTTTGACATAGAGATAACAGTTCCTGGTGATTATGTAGTATGGGCAGGTGGTGAACTTCAAAACGGAAAAGAAGTTCTTAACCCGGTTGTTTTTGATCGACTTGAAAAATCTAAAACTTCCGATGTCGTAATTAATGTTGTTACAAAGGAAGATTTGGAAAAGAAAGAAGTAACAAACAATAATGAAAAAAACGTTTGGAAATTTGTTGCTTCAGGAACCCCGGACATAACATTTGCCGCTACTAATGGGTATGTGTGGGATGCGCTTTCGACAGTTGTGGATAATAAAACCGGAAGAAGGACTGCAATAGATGCAGTTTATCCTTCTGGAAATAAATACCAAGATAAAGTTGCCGCATTTGCTAAATCTGCTTTAAATTATTTTTCTAATGAATATCCAGGTGTGCCTTATCCATATCCCAAAATGACTGTTTTTAATGGCGATCAGGATGGAGGTGGTGGTATGGAAAGCCCTATGATGGTAAATAACGGAACTTATGAATCAGAAGCCGGGCAGCTTGGTGTAACTGTTCATGAAATTGCGCATACATATTTTCCTTTCTTTATGGGTACTAATGAGCGTAAGTATGCTTGGATGGATGAAGGATGGGCAGCATTTTTAACTTTCGATCTTGTAAGAAGATTTGATGCTAAAGAAGATGAATATCCCGGATTTATAAAAGGATTCGAAAATGCTCTCGCTTCAGAGAATATGCTTCCTCCTATGATAACTTCTCATCAAGGAAGAGGTCCCGGATATGGTGTAATGGCTTACCAGCATGGTTCGCTCTCGTATGCAATGCTTAGAGAACTGCTCGGCGAAGAACTTTTTAAAAAAGCTCTTAAAGAATATATTGCACGTTGGAATGGCAAACATCCCATTCCTTATGATTTCTTTAACACATTCGATAATGTTTCGGGTGAGGACTTAAGTTGGTTTTGGAAACCTTGGTATTTTGAAAAAATATTATCTGACCTTTCAATTAAAGAAGTAAAGCAATCAGATAATTCCGTTGTTATTTCAAATGAAAGTGGACTTCCTTTGCCGGTTTCTCTTACTGCTACTTTTGCAGATGGATCGGAAGAGACTATTAAAAAACCATTATCAGTCTGGAAAGATGGAAAAATTATTACCCTACAATTAGATAGAAATAAAAAAATAAAATCTCTTATATTGGGCAACGAACTAATTCCAGATTCCTTTAAAGAGAATAATAAATATGAAGTCAAATAAGAATAATGTTTTTTGTATCGCTTTAGTTTTTTTCTTTAGCTCTTTGTTTGTTTTTGGGCAGGGACAAGTTATACAAAAAGGTGATATCTATTATTTATCAGGAAAGCTTATTGTAAAATTGAAGGAGGGAAATTCTAAAGAAATTCTCCCTTCTTTAAAATCTTTCGGCATAAATGAGATTAAAAATAAATTCACCGAACAGACAAGTGCTTTATTAAAAGGAGAAAATATTTTTAGTCGAGTTTATGAAGCTGATTTGGATAATAATATTGATCCGATTGATGCATCAAAAAAGCTAAGAAAAATTAAAGAGATAGAATATGCCGAGCCGCATTACGTTTACCGTATTACTTATGACCCGAATGACTCCCTTTATAATCAAGCTAAGCAAGAACAGTTAAAAAGAGTTTTTGCTCCTCAAGCTTGGGAAATTACTAAAGGTGATACAAATGTTGTAATTGGTATAGTTGATACAGGTGTGGAATGGTCTCACCCTGATTTAGCTGCAAATATTAAAATAAACCGTAAAGAAATTCCAAATAATGTTATAGATGATGATAACAATGGCTTTATAGATGATTATAGGGGTTGGGATTTCGGCGGACTTAATAATTCACCGGATAATGATCCGCGCGAAGATTATTCAGCAGCAAATGGATATCACGGTACTCACGTTGCAGGAATTGCATCTGCAGTTTCTGATAATTTTATTGGTATTGCATCACTTGGATTTAATTCTAAAATTCTTTGTGTAAAGGCTTCAAGCGATAGCAGAAGAGATATGCACGGTTACCCTTTTATTTTATATGGTTTTGAAGGAATTAAATATGCTGCTGATAATGGTGCTAAAGTAATCAATTGCAGTTGGGGTGGATATAGCTCATCTGTTTATGAGTTGGAAATAATCAACTATGCAATTTCTAAAGGGGCCTTGGTTGTAGCGGCAAATGGAAATGAAGGCAAGTTAGATGCATTTTATCCTGCAAGTTATCCGGGTGTTTTAGCTGTTGGTTGGCTTCAATCCACGAGTGATGTAATTAGTACCGCTGCTAATTATGGTAAGACCGTTGATGTATTTGCTCCAGGAAGTTCTATACTTTCTACATGGTCTTATTCCGGACCAACTGGAGAATATTACCGTTCAATCGGTGGTTCTTCAATGTCTTCTCCATTAACGGCAGGTTTAGCGGCTTTGGTTTTTTCTAAGTTTCCTAATTATACTGCCCTTCAAACCGCAGAACAGATTAGAGTGAATGCCGATAATATTGATCTATCTAATCAAGGGAAGGAATTTTTAATGGGCAGAGGTAGAATCAACGCATATAACGCCGTTTCCAACGAAAATTCTATTTCTGTAAGGGGTGGTGATTTCGCTGTAATAAATGATACCGATGGCGATGGTGTACCTGAAAGAAATGAACAATTTTATCTAACGGGCATCTTTACTAATTATCTTAAAGATGTATCTGGAATGCAGATAAAATTTGAAACGGAAAATAATGATATAATTATCCGCCAGCCGATTGTCTCAGGAATTAATTTAGTTTCTGGTCAATCCTTATCTTTAGGAGATGGTCTCCTAATGGAATTGCTTAATAACGCTCCTTATGATGATGTAATAAAAATAAAAATCACATATACGGCTCCGGGCTATTCCGATTTCCAATGGATTAATTTTAAAGTGAACTATTCGTGGGAAAATTTAACTAAAGGGAAACTTAATCTAACCGTTACAAGTAAGGGAGTAATTGGATTTAATGACTTTCCGGATAATAAGGCGGGAATCGGATTAAAGTATTTTTCGGAAGATAATGTACTTTTTGAAGGCGCTTTGATTTATGGTGTAAATAATACAAAGCTTATGGATGCCGCACGTGTTGAAAATACTCAGAGCACAGATTTCAATGTTATTAGTTCGTTAAAGGTCAATGAAAATAACGAATCAACTTTAGAGGAAGCAGTAGCCGAATTTAATGATGATGGCGGAGGGAATAATAAATTAGGTATAAAAACTACAAGCCACTATTATTCATTTTCTAATCCCGATTTAGAGGATGTGATTATTCTTAGATATGATCTAACAAACGAGAGCAATGCTCCTATTCAAGGGTTAGATGTAGGACTATTTATGGATTTCGATATTCCGGAAAGCGATTATGGAAATGATATGGCTATTTGGGATGCACTCGATTATTTTGCTTATTCTTATGACGTTAATGGACTTGCAAATGGAAGATATTATGCCGTAGCTCCTATTATGCATTTACCTTCTTTTGCTTCTTATGGTTATTATGGAATTGATAATAGCCTATCTCAAGGAGATGTTACATTAACAGATGCTTTTACTAAAGATGAAAAGTGGCTTACTATTAGTTCAAAAGATGCAAATACTTATATCGGTCCGACAGACATTTCGTTCGTGGTTTCTTCAATGGGGTATGATATTCCGGTAGGTGAAACGATTCACCCGGCCTTTTTGATAACCTATGGAGATAATAGTCTTACAATTAGAAATAAAGTAAAAGCTGTTCGTACTTATTATAATAACATTCTTTCAGGTGTAGAAGACTCCGAAGAAAACCAAATCCCTGTGGAATATGCACTATACCAGAATTACCCGAATCCATTTAATCCTACTACTACAATATATTACAGTATTCCAAAAGGTGGGAATGTTAAGTTAGAAATTTATAATGCACTCGGTGAAATAATAAATATTCTTCAAGATAGTTATCAGGATGCAGGGAATCATACAGTCGTTTGGAATGGGAAACAATTGAATGGAAGTTCGGCATCAAGCGGAATTTATTTCTATCGATTATTAACAAACGAATTTACTCAAGTTAGAAAGATGTTGTTATTGAAGTAATAGATTAGGTGGTTAAGAAACGATTTTTCTTTCTTAAATAATTTACCCGAGTGCCGGATTAACTATCGGTCTTATAAAATAAGACCGATATAGAATTAAAATTTATTTACTCTTAAGTAAGTCTCTAATCTCTCTCAATAATATTACATCTTCACTAGGTGAAACTGTTGCTGGCGCTGGTGGGGCTGAAGCAGCTTCTTCTTTCTTTTTCATTGCTTCAAGTAATTTAACTAACATAAATATAGCCCATGCAATAATTACGAAATCAATAACCGTATTAATAAATGCACCATATTTCAAAAGAACAGCTGGAGTTGTTGCGGTAGCTTCTTTTAGCGTAATTGCCAAATCTTTGAAATCTAATCCACCAAGTAAAAGCCCGATTGGGGGCATAATTATATCTGCTACAATGGACGAAACTATTTTTCCGAATGCAGCGCCAATGATAATACCCACGGCAAGATCCACCACGTTGCCGCGCATTGCAAATGCTTTAAACTGTTTTAATATATCGCCTTTCATATTACTCCCACAGTTAATTTATAAAAACAATAAATCGACAATTATAAATATAGGTAATAAAACGGGTAATGAAAATTTAAACATATATGCAAAGAAGCTTGGCATCTCGATATTATTTTCTTCTGCAACAGCTTTAACCATAAAATTAGGTCCGTTTCCGATATAAGTCATACTACCGAAAAATACAGCACTAACGGAGATTACTTTCAATAGATGCTCGCTTATTCCTGCAACGATTGGCGGCACTTGTGTCCCCAATCCTAAAGCTAATGAATGGAATGTAACGGCAGTTGGAGTATTATCAAGGAAACTGCTTAATAAACCGGTGTAATAATAAAATTGAGTTGGTTCAGTTACACCAAGATGCGCTGCATTTGCCTTTAGGAATAATAAACATGGAACCATTCTAATAAAAATCCCTAAGAATAAATAAGCAACTTCTTTAATTGGTTCCCAAGTAAAATTATTTTCTGTTCTTAATAAATTACTAGCAAATAAT
>JBAYVI010000150.1:0-7670 GCA_041674625.1 Melioribacteraceae bacterium
TAAAATTATCAAATATTTTGTAAATATATTTAAGTATTGTTAAGCAGAAATTAAATTCTATTGAAGGTAATTGTAAGTTGGAATTTGAGTTTGTGATTTAGGAGAAAAAAATCCCAGAAACGGCAGACTTCCTAATAGTCTGTCTTATCCACCGTTTCATAGGAGGGTGTGTGTGTTTAATTTCGAGTGTGTTTCATTATTCCGTGTAGTAGTAAGTTCTTTACTGTGCTGCTGATTTTCTTTATGCCTATCTTTTTAGGGTCTTCTGCCCATACATGTAGCAAATATCTAATAGCACCAAAAATGAAATTTCTAAAAACATTTAGGTCTATTTCTTTTCTAAATAATCCTTTTGCGATCCCTTCTTTCAGTACAGCCTCAGCAAAATCAAGGAATTTTTCATAGTAATCATTAAATCTATATTCACCGAGACGAATAATATTATTTTGCTCATTAACGAAAACAACAGCCAAAGATGGATTGCCTGAGAATACTTCAAAAACCATATCTACCATTAATTCAACTTTCTCATCGGGTTGCAATTCATTATTATCAGAGACAATTTTTAATTTCTCAAATAAATCTTGCCATAACGTATCGAATATATTAAAGAGTATGTCTTCCTTATTCTTATAATAGACATAAACGCTGCCAGTAGCTACATTCGCTTTTTTAGCAATAGTAGAAATTTTAGCATTATGATATCCGAACTCGGCAAAAACTTTAACTGCCGCTTCTATTATATCTTTCTCTTTATGTCCTTCTTTTAGTCTCATTTATCTTTAATGAATATTGATTCAAAAATAATAAACAGTTTTTCAAAAAGCAATATTTTTGTTTAATATCTAACTTTTTATTGCATTTCCTGTTTCTTTATCAAAAAAGTGGAGTTTGTTTAGCCTTAGATACAGATTATACGGCATTCCAACTTTAGGTAAATCCTGTGTAATCAGTCGTGCTATTACTGGATGACTCTCTATTGATGTATATACAAATATCTCATTCCCCATCGGTTCAACAACATCTAATGTACATTGTAAAAGTTGGAGAGTTTCGCTATCTGTATGTTTGCATAGTATATCTTCAGGTCTAATTCCGAGTGTTACTTCCTTACCTACGGCTTTCTTTAGGAACGATAATGATTCTCCCAAATTCATTGCTACAGTTCCATTCATCGTTACAAATTGAAGTCTTCCTGAATCAGTAATCTTTCCATCAATGAAATTCATTGCTGGACTTCCGATAAATCCGGCTACAAATATATTTGTTGGGAAATTATATAGATTAAGAGGATTATCGATCTGCTGAATTAGACCATCTTTCATTACAACAATCCTATCCCCCATCGTCATTGCTTCTGTTTGATCATGAGTTACATAAACAATTGTTGCCTGCAATCTTTTATGAAGTTTCGATATTTCTGTTCGCATTTGCACACGAAGTTTGGCATCCAAATTACTTAGTGGTTCATCGAAGAGAAATACTTTCGGCTGTCTTACTATCGCTCTTCCTACCGCCACACGCTGTCTCTGTCCACCTGATAATGCTTTCGGTTTGCGTTCTAAATATTCTACAATACCAAGTATCTCTGCCGCATCCATTACTCTCTTTTTGATTTCGTTCTTATCGACTTTTCTTAGCTTTAATCCAAATGCCATATTCTCATAAACAGTCATATGAGGATAAAGTGCATAATTCTGAAATACCATTGCTATATCACGATCTTTCGGAGATACATCATTCACTAATCGATCATCGATATATAATTCACCCGATGAAATTTCTTCCAACCCAGCAATCATTCTTAAAGTTGTCGATTTACCACAACCCGAAGGTCCTACTAACACAACAAACTCTTTATCATTAATTTCAAAACTTGCTTTATCTACGGCAGGTTTTTTACCTTCATAAAATTTAGTGATATTTTCTAATTTAACTGATGCCATAATTTTATCCTTTAACGCTTCCGAGCATTATACCTTTTATATAATATTTTTGTAGAGCTAAAAATACAACAATAACGGGAATTATCGTAATTACGGAACCCGCCATCATTAATTCTGTATCTTGTGTGTGTTCACCCATTAAATTAGCAAGTGCTACGGGTAAAGTGTACATAGAGGAATCCGTCATAACTATAAGAGGCCAGAGGAAATCATTCCAAGTTCCCATAAATGTAAATATTCCCAATGTTACCAAAATCGGTTTACAAAGCGGTAGTATAACTTTCCAATAAATCTGGATCTCCGTACCACCATCCATTCTCGCAGCTTCAATTAAACTATCAGGAATCGAGAGAGCATATTGCTTGATAAGAAATATTCCGAATATCGAAGCCATACCCGGTATTAATATTGCCCAATACGTATTTATCAAGCCCATATTTTTCAGCATCAAAAACACAGGAAGCATCGTTACTTGCCCAGGTATAACCATCGCACTAAGTAATGAATTAAATATCTGCTTCTTTCCTTTGAACGCCATCTTTGCAAAAGCGTATCCTGACATTGAATTTATTATCAATGAAATAAATGTTACTCCAACACTTATAACTAAACTATTAATCAAATAACCCGTGAGATTTAGACGAGTGAATAATGTAATATAGTGAGTAAGAACAAATTCATCAGGAATTAATTTGGGCGGATAAACATTTGCTTCGCCCGATTTCATAAACGAAGCAAAAACCATCCATACGAAAGGCATGAGAGACATAAACGCAATTATAGATGCCGTTAATAACACTAATATTTTTTTTAATCTTTCACTCATCAATCTTTTGCACCTTAAATTGGATTAATGTTCCAATGAGTATTATAATAAATAACATAAATGCGAGTGCAGTAGAATAACCGATATTCCACCATCTAAAACCTTCTTGGTACATATAATAAACTATACTTAGCGTGCTATTTAGCGGTCCTCCCTGTGTCATTATATAAGGTTCGGCAAATAGCTGGAAGTAACCGATCATCGTAATCACACTTATAAATAATGTAGTTGGTGCAAGCATTGGAATAGTAATACTTTTAAACTTCTGCCATCCGCTCGCCCCTTCAATACTTGCCGCTTCGTAAAGTTCTTCAGGAATATTTTGCAATCCTGCAATAAATATTATCATATTGTATCCAAAATTTTTCCATACTGCCATAAGTATAATTGCGGGCATTGCTAAATTCGGATCACCAAGCCAATCAAATGGACCTACACCAATAAAACTAAGTACGTAATTAAGTAATCCAAATCGTGGATGATATATATATCGCCATACTATCGATACTGCCACAAGGGTTGTAACAACAGGTAGAAAATATACTAACCGGAATAACCCTTTCCATTTTATATATTTTGAGTTGAGTAGCATTGCTGTTCCTAAAGAAACACCTACCGAAAGTGGACCACCCAAGAGAACAAAATAAAATGTGTTTTTAAGTGCTGTCCAGAATAAAGGGTCATTTATAAGATCACTGTAATTTTTTAATCCGACATATCGTAAATATTCCCAACTGCCTAATGAATAGATATCAAAATCTGTAAAACTTAGTGAAAACGCAGCGACAACAGGAATAAAGAAGAATAAAGTTATAACTCCTAATGAAGGTCCAAGAAATAATAATAATGCGCTGAATTTTGTTTTTGCTTTCATTTATTCTTTACCCAACATCCATCTTCTTTTTTCAAGAATTTTATTTACATCATTATCTAATTCTTTTAGTGCTTTAGATATTTCTTTTTTGCCTCTCGCAGTCTGCTCCGCATATTGCTGAATTTTAGATGATACTATCTGTTCCCATTCCGGTATTTTTGGTGTCGGGACTGTATTATTTAATTGAGTATAAAAAGCACTCATATATTTATTAGATGTGAAAGTGGAATCTTCCCAAACTGATTTTACTGCCGGAAGTGAAGAAACCAAATTATAAAATTTTAATTGAACATCAGGTCTCGAAAGGAACTCAATAAATTTCCATGCTACTTTTTTGTTTTTTGAAAATTTATTTAGAACTAAACTTGCACCACCCGCTAATGATTTGCCCGGATAAGTAGAATCAGGTGATGGTAATGGAGCTGTCATCCAATCATCTTGAAGATCTTTAGGGAATCGATTTTTCATCTCTGTTACGTTCCAAGGTCCCGTAATATAAAAAGTAAAATACCCTTCACCGAATGCTTGATATAAATTCAATACCTGCTGTAAATCGGTAGGAGCAAGCCCTTCTTTATAAAACTTCATTAAGTACAAATATGCATCCGTAAACTTTTTACCTGAGAAATTTCCGTAAGTGCTATTATCTTTTAGTAAATCTGCCCCATTCTGAACACCGAATAAAATAAAGGGTAACCATTCATTTGTTGGAATAAAAAATGGAAAGGTCTTCGAGTATTTTGGAAGTTTTTTTATCACCTTACTCATTTCGTAAAGTTCATCCCAAGTCTTAGGAGCATTCGTAAAGCCCGCTTCTTTAATAATATCAGTACGGTAAAATAAAACTCTCGTATCGACATACCAAGGAATTCCATATAAAGTAGTATCTAAAACATTTGTATCCCAAATGCCTGAAAAATAATTTTCTTTATTTATAATTAATGATGAGTTTACTAATGAATCGAGTGGTTGGATTGTACTAAGAGAATTAAATTCCGGGACCCATGTATTGCCTAATTGGAAAGCATCGGGCAGAGTTTCGCTTGCGAATGCTGTAATCAGTTTTTCATGTGCGGCAGTCCATGGTATCTGTTGAACTACAACTTTAACATTTGGATTTTCTTTTTCAAAATCAGGGACCAATCTCGAAACATATTCTCCTTCGACACCCATTGCCCAGAAATTAATCACTATTTTATTCTCATTCTTATCAGAACATGAAATAAAAATTAGAGATATAATAGTAATGACAGTAATGAAATTCTTTTTCATTTAGACCAGATTCTGAGCCCGAAAAATATTAAAGATTAATTAAGGAAATATAACTGAAATAATTCAATATTAATTTCCAATTTAGTTAGATAATTTTTGTCTTTCTAAATAAATACATTTTTAAGTAAATATTATTTTACTAACAACATCTTTCTTACTAGTGAAAAGCCATTTGTTTTTATTTTATAAAAATATATTCCGCTTGATACCGCACTTCCATTGAAATCTTTCCCATTCCATGTTACCTTGTAATTACCAGCATTCTGTTCTGCATCAACCAAAGTATTTACTAACTGCCCAAGAGAATTATATACTTCGAGTTTTACTGCACCCGCTAATGGTAATGTGTAACTTATAGTTGTTGTTGGATTAAAAGGATTTGGGTAATTCTGTTCTAATTTGATTGAAGTCGGAATCTCTAAATTATTTATTGTTACAGAAGTTGTTGAATCAGCCACAAATCCGATCGCATCAATTGCCAATTTTATTTCGGGATTTGACATGAAATTATTCCATAGTAATTGCGACCGATAATTCTCAATCATCACAATTATAGGTCCTTGATCTATCGCTAACCAGCCATCTGAAAACCACTGTCCGCTTATATTAACCGATTTATAAGTTAAATTGAACGCATCCTTAAAACCATATTCACCCCATAGTTTTTCATTCCCATTTGCATCAAATGCATAATTTCTATAAAATGCTTTCAATGCCGCTATTGATTCAGTCGGTGTATATGGCATTGAAGATAATGCTGCAGTCGGAGCTATCGTTCCATTGTCATTACCCGGTTCATGCGCTAAATATCCCTGCCCCGGAATTGAATAACTTGCTGTTAAACCCCATATTTCACCGTTATAACCAACCCTATGATTTGGATTGACTACACTAAATGAATGATTTGCTAACGATTGATTTTTATTATGAGTAAAATAATTTATCCAATTACCATTTACTTGATGTTTTATATTCCGTGGATCGAACCCTAAGAAAGAATAATGAGTAAAAAATAATGGTCCACCATATCCTGAACCTAAAATTAAAGGGAATCCATTAATTGTTCTTTCTTTATAAAAATTATTCGCATCTCCTCCCCATCCCGAAGATACATAATAAGGATGAATACCATAATTTGAATTGACACTCATTTTATATCGAGCAACTGCCAATAGATACGGCATAAATGTTTCATTCCACCCTTTTAAGGCCATATTCATTGAGAATTGATTTTGTGGAGACCAATGCCAAGTTAACCAATTCTGACCAACTTGTTTATACCAGCTCCATTCCACTTCATCCCAAATCTGAGTGATTTTTTCTCTTAATGATATTTCAGTCTGAGAATTTGAATTAAAATAAGCCTTAACTGTTAGTAGTCCTTGAAAAAGGAATGAACTCTCTACGAGGTCGCCTCCGTCATCTTTTGTAGAAAATGGAATTACTTTACCGGTAGTACCATTTAACCAATGTGGGAAAACTCCATGAAATCGATCTGCTTTATTTAATAAGAAATCTGAAATCTTTAATATTCTTTCTGCACCTTCTTCTCTCGAAATAAAACCGCGTTCCACTCCAACCGGTATCGACATTATTCCAAAACCGCTCCCACCAATTGTAGCGGTACGATCACCATTGTTAGGATGATATCTTTCTCTCATTAATCCTGAAACGGGATCAGCATAGTTCCAGAAATATCTAAAAACTGCTCTCTGAATCATATCAAGAAAATCATTCTCTCCCATCTGTTGCGAAGATAAAAATATTTCATTGCTTGATTGTGATTCATTTCCACTTAGATCAATTGCAGAAATCTTATAAGTATAATTACTACCATTACCTACATAAACGGAGAAATAATTTTTCTCTTTTGGCTGAATTGTCTGGAAAATAAAAGCATCGCCGACTTTTTTATAAATTCTGTAACCCGCTAAATCACTTTCGTTGTTGCCATTCCATACTATATCAGAATGCAATTCATAATTAATCGATTTTGCATTTTGAGGAATAGACGGAGGTGTCTTATCTTGTGCACAATTGATTGTAAATGATACTAATAAAAGAAAAACTATTTTTACTTTATTCATTACATCCTAATATTTAATTATTATATCTGCAGGAAATTTATCTATATGAATTGAATTTTCATTAAAATTATTTGATTCTATTCCATTTACCAAGAAAGCAGAGGGCAGTTTTTTATCATTAAAATTTTTAATTATTATTCCCCCATTTGGTTTTTTCATCTCTCCCCAAATCTTGAATTTATATTCACTACCTGACTTTTTTACCGAATAAGAAAGAGTTCCATAATTATTATACAAATTTTCTATCGAAATTCCTTTATCATAATCGATCCAATCTTTTTTTAATCCAGCACCAATCACTAAAGATGAATCATATTCATTTTCGTAAATGAATAATGCACGAGCGGCATTAATAAAATCAGACCCCACCCAAGTATGTGGCATATCACCAATGAATCGAGGTGTTCGATAATCTTTCCATACCACTTCTGCCCAATGATTCCAGCCATCAGGTCGCTGTGCTTTCAAAAAATAATCGATTAAATGATGTGCTCTATCGGGCTGATCAAGAAAAATAAATGATCCAATAGCCCTAACTTCATAAGGTGTATATGCTTCCCAATCGGTTTCCGGTTTTTCTCTTTCTAAGAAAAAATCATAATATTTATTAAATGTATTAAAAATCTGCGGCTTTGGAAGATTATGAAATTCATTTACAGGATATA
>JBAYVI010000151.1:0-7541 GCA_041674625.1 Melioribacteraceae bacterium
ACGCGAAAGCACTAATTCAACTTGTGAGGTTTTTAGCATTATATCTGCTGCCTGCATTCCCGCAGCGATACTTGTAAGTTCTATTAATCCGAGTGAATTCATTTCCATAATTGCCTACTGTCTTTCAATTATTATAAAATTATCATTTGCACTAGTTACAACACCATGTATTGAGGAATGTATATTAGCACCTAATTTACCGATATCCATTTTACCTACCAAATCCCCTTTTGAAACAATATCACCAACCGATACATTCAAAGATGATGGAGATCCTACATGTTGTTTTAAAAATATCTTAACACTTTTAGGTTCGGGTTTAATTTTTGTAAAAGGAGTCTTTTGTTCATACTTAAGTATGTCCATTCGTTTCATTAACTGTTTTAAAGGAACTCTTCTTCCCTCTTTAATAGGATGTACTTTTACAGGTTTGGACTGAATATATCTTTGATTATTTTTTCTTAATTCAGTTTTCCCCTGGTCGCATGCTTCTCGTGGATATAGGTCTTCGGGACATGAATATAAAGAGCATAAACCGCATGAACAGCAGAGATCGGCATACTGATTCCATACAGCTTCTCCGGTTGTAGAGAATTGAAGTGACCGCATTACCTTATGCGGTTGAACATCATATCCAAGTAAATATCGTGGACAAAATTCAGTACAGAAACTGCATTGATCGCAAGCAGATTTTCCGATTCGATTCATGCTAGTTAATGGTCGATTCATTCGAGAAACTAAATAATGATCTTTAGGAAGTAATATTATTCCTGCAATTGTTTTTGTTACAACTTCAGATAAATCAAAAGTTAAGCGCCCCATCAATATACCGCTTACGAATATTGCATATTCATTTGCAATGGCACCGCCGGCAAATTCAATTAGGTCTTTAAATGAAGTACCTAAGGGAGCAAAAAATGTTTTCGGCTCTTTTACTAATCCCGTTACAGTTACTAATTTTTCAGTAACAGGAATATCTTTAAGAGCGTTTGAAATATTATAGAAAGTCTCAACATTATTTACTACACAGCCAACATCTAAAGGGAGTCCGTGAGGAGGAATTAATCTTTTTGTAGCTGCATACACTAATTCATATTCATCACCTGAAGGGTAAAAATCACCAAGTAAACAAGTTTCAATTCTATCATTGGAATTATGTTTTTCAATCTCTTCAATTGCAAAACTATTTTTAGCTTTAATACCGAAGTAGGATTTTTTTGCTTCGGTATTAATCATCATTTCACTCACCCCTTCAAGAATTTGAGAAGGAAAGTTTTTCATTAGTTCAACATCTTTATGAATTAACGGTTCACATTCAGCACCATTAACTAAAACAAACTCCACTTTTGAATTTGCCTTTATATGAGTCGGAAAACCGGCTCCCCCGGCACCAACTACACCGGCATTAAATATTTTTTCGGAAAAGCTCATCTATCTTTCCTTTTAATAACAACAATAGTTTTATCGTCAATATACTGGCTTTCAGAAGTTGAAAACCGTATAACATCATCAAGAATTAATGCTACAATTTCCTTTGGAGTTTTATCCACATTCTTTTTAATAATCTTTTCTAAACGTTTCTCTTCATAAAATTCATATTTATGATTTGCAGATTCTACAACACCATCAGTATAGATTACTAATATATCACCGTTATAAAAATTGATACTATCGGTTTCATATTTAGAATTTGGAGCCGGACCAATTAATGGACCCGTTGGTTGAAGATACGATATCTTATTCTTGTATTTACTATAAAATAGTGGAGGATTATGACCTGCATTAGCATACAGGAAAAGTCCTTTTTTATCGTTCGATAATTCACCATAAAATATTGTTGCGAATTTATCATCACTGAAAATTTTATTAATAAGTTGATTTAATCGATTCATCATTGGGGATATTTTCAATTGGAATGTAGAAGCCATTCTAACTGCACCTGAAATGTACATAGCTTCTGCAGCAGCTGCAATCCCTTTTGAAGCAGCATCACCGACAACAATACCCAGTCGGTCTTCCTCTTCTCCAATTTTTAAGTAATCGTAAAAATCCCCACCAATAATTTCAGCCGGAATAGTAACGCCAAATATATCGTAATTATGAAATCGATATTCATGTTCAGGTAAAATACTTCTTTGTAATTCTTTAGCCTTATCTAAATCAGCAATTAAATGCTGTTGTGATTGTGCAATTTTTCTCTCATGTAGTTTAGAAGTCAATACAGTCGCAACAATATTTAATGTATATCTTAAATCTTTTCCAATTTCGTTACTATTAAGAGCAATAAGGTACTCATAATATTTTTTGCCATTGACGCGAACCTTATTACCAATTCCAGAAGCTGAATACTTAAAAATACCTTTTGCTATAAGAGTTTCATTAGTTTCACTTGCAAGAATAGTTCTCTCTTCTGTAATCTTATCAAATATTTGATAGTCATGTAACTTGAGTGCAAATTCTTTCGGAATTTTTTGAACTTTACCACATTGAAAGTAAAGTTTATATGTATTTTCAACAGTATCTAACTGCCAGACTCTTCCACCAAGAATATCAGTTCTTGAATCATTAATTAATTCTTCAAGAATTTCTGTCAATAACTCTTTTTCGGTATTAAAATGTTTTGAAGCAATATTTTCTAAAGCACGGTATAATTTTTTTTGTATCATCGATTATTTGGAATAATAGTTAATGAAATCAGTCAATGCTTTTTTACAAACCGGATTAAATTCATTTACTGAAAATGAATTCATAAGACTGTTCTGAGTAGGTCTATAAACGCCTTTACCGACATATCCTCCACCTTCGAAAACACCGACTTTATTTTTATATTCATCATTAGCAAGTGTAGGAATTGGAGTATCTTTATCAAGCATTGATTTCCATTTACTTTGAAAATTCACTAAAGTAGTTATATTTGGTTCCCAGGGCTCAACATCTAATGGATAAAAATCTTGGTAAGTATCATCACCAGAATATTCATCTGCAAGTCCAGCTAATCCATGACCAAATTCATGAACAAAAACTTGAGCTGCCAATTTATGATCAGCACCTGTTAAGGAGTAGTAGTTATAAATTGCGCCACCGCCATATTTAGAAGTATTTACAATAATATAAATTTGGTCATAAGGAGCATTTGAGGCTATATCCCTCACATCGAAATAATTAGTAGTCATCAAATAACGTTCGCTATCAAAAGTATAAAAGTTAGAACCCATAATAGTATTTTTCCAAACATTATCACCCGGTATATCTGTACCTGAATCATTAGAAGGAGCTTCAACTCCCCAAACATTTATATTATTTTGAAAATCAGAAAATGGTTCATAACTAAATAAAGACTTGCTTAAACGTTCGCAATCTTTTTTGAATTTATCCATTTCTTCTTTAGTATATCCTTCGGGAATGAAAACAATATCTAACTTTTCATTACTATTGCCTGAGTAATGCACTTTGAAATTAGGGAATTGATATTTCATATCATGGTGAATAAAATAACTTTTAGGATCGATGTTAAATTCTAACTTCTTTATAAAATTCCCACTTTTGTCTCTTCTATAAATATTTAAAATAGAATTTGATTTTGGGAATGGAAATCTAATCGAGCCTTCGTAAGTTCTTTTAATAGTTTTAGCTTCTTCGGTAGTTTGCCATTCCATAAAAAGAGTGGAGAACCCCATTGAATAGATTTCTTTATTTGAAGCAGAATTTATTAATACGAATTTATAATTACCGTAGCCAAAAGGATCAATAAGGTTAGTTTTTGTACCAGCCCAATCCCCTTCCATAATCATTTTATCAAATCCAATTTCTTCGGAATTTTTATCTCCAAAATGAGTAAAATCAAAACGCATAGTTTTTTCAGTAAAATAATCATCATATTGAATTTGAGCTACTAAAAGCGAAGGGAGCAAAAGGAACAATTTCCAAAGTTTCATTTTTATCTCTATTTTAATTTACGTGAACCGGGTTTAACAAATGGAATATTTTCTTTACAAAATGGACAATCTTCGGGTGGATAGGAAATAACGTCCAATTCGAGAGTACAGAATTGAGGAACTCCGAAATTAGCTTTTTTATTACTTCTATCGACAATAATCCCCACTCCTGAGGTAATTGCATTACTATCTTTTATCAACTCCATAACTTCAAAAACGGAGCCCCCGGTAGTAACCACATCTTCGCATACTAAAAGTTTTTCACCTTCTTCGATTTTGAATCCACGTCTCAGAGCCATCTTGCCATTTTCGCGTTCAGCGAAAATAAATTTTTTGTTCAATTGACGAGCAACTTCCTGGCCAACACAAATTCCTCCGATTGCCGGAGAAATAACTGTATCAATTTCTAATCCACTAATTTGACTCACAATCTGTTCTGCGAGTAAAATATTATATTCAGGATACTGAAGAACAAGTGCACATTGGAAATATTTATCGCTATGTCTTCCAGAAGTTAATAAAAAATGCCCTGTCAAAAGGGCATTTGTATTCAAAAAAATGTTTAATACGTCATCTTTAGAAATCATCTTTGTTCCTAATTATTTTCTTTAGTTTCTTCTTCAGTTTTTTCTTCTGATTCTTCTGTATCATTAACTTTACCTGATATGAAGTATAATTCTTCGGTTTTCTTTTTATGCTTTACAATTATCTTATCACCATCTTTAAAATTCGATAGTAATAATTCTTCTGCTAACGGATCTTCAATATATTTTTGGATTGCTCTTTTAAGAGGTCTTGCACCAAACTTTGGATCGAAACCTTTATCAGCCAAAAATTCTATCGCTCCTTTGTTTAATTCAATCGTCATCTTATTTTCAGCGAGATTATTAATTAAGTCTTTCATCTCAATAAAAACAATTTTCTTTATATCTTCTTTATCTAAGGATCTGAAAACAATAGTATCATCAATTCTATTAATAAATTCAGGATTGAAGAGACGTTTCATTGCATCTTCTACTGTATTTTTTAGTTGTGAATATTCATCAGCATCAGTTCCTTTACCAAAACCAAATCCGCCGCCGATTTTAATATCTTTTGTACCGACATTAGAAGTCATAATAATTATTGTATTCTTAAAATCCACTTTCCTGCCGAGACTATCTGTAAGAGTGCCATCATCAAGAACTTGAAGAAGAATATTGAACACATCAGGATGTGCCTTTTCGATTTCATCGAATAGCACTACTGAATATGGTTTTCGGCGAACTCTTTCAGTTAGCTGTCCACCTTCTTCATAACCTACATATCCTGGAGGGGCACCAACTAATCTTGACACAGCGAATTTTTCCATATATTCACTCATATCAATTCTAATGAGAGCATCTTCTGAATCGAATAAATATCTAGCTAATTCTTTAGTTAATTCAGTCTTGCCAACACCAGTTGGGCCTAAAAATATAAAAGTACCAATCGGCTTATTTGACCTTTTTAATCCTGCTCTTGTTCTACGAATTGCTTTGCTAAGTTTTGTTACTGCATCATCCTGCCCAACAATTCTTTCTTTAAGTGAGGATTCCATTTTCAATAATTTTTCTGATTCAGCTTGTACAACGCGTGTAACCGGAATTCCAGTCATCATTGCCACAACAGTAGCAATATCCTCTTCGGTAACATCAAATACTAAATCTTTTGTTTTAGTATCCCATTCACGTTTAGCAATTTCGAGGTCAGATTGAAGCGTACGTTCTCTATCTCTAAGACGAGCAGCTTCTTCATAATCTTGTTTTTTTACAACCATTACTTTCTGCTGTTTAACTTCTTCGATCTCTTCTTCGAGTTTAAGAATCTCTTCAGAAACCTTAAAATTACCCATGTGAACTCTCGAACCTGCTTCATCAACTACGTCAATAGCTTTATCGGGCAAATAGCGATCTGTAATATAACGCACACTCAATTTTACAGAATTAATAATTGCCTCATCTGTATATCGAACATGATGATGTTCTTCATACTTGAATTTAATGTTTTTAAGAATCTGAATAGTTTCTTCTACGGAAGGAGGATCAACCATAACTTTTTGAAATCTCCTATCCAAAGCTCCATCCGTTTCGATAAACTTACGATATTCATCAAGAGTAGTAGCACCAATACACTGTATGTCTCCGCGAGCAAGTGCTGGTTTGAACATATTAGAAGCATCTAAAGAACCAGATGCTCCTCCTGCACCAACTATTGTATGAAGTTCGTCAATAAATAGAATCACATCATCAGCTTTTTCTAATTCAGTCATCAGAGCTTTCATTCTCTCTTCAAACTGACCACGGTATTTAGTACCTGCGACTAATCCAGCAAGATCTAAAGTAACAACTCTTTTATCCTGAAGAATTCTAGGAACTTTACGTTGAATGATTCTTAATGCCAATCCTTCAGCGATTGCAGTTTTACCAACACCTGGTTCCCCAATTAATACAGGGTTATTCTTTTTTCTTCGTGAGAGAACTTGTGCGACTCTTTCAATTTCTTTTTCTCTTCCTACAACAGGGTCAAGTTTATCTTCAACAGCTAATTTAGTAAGGTCTCTGCCAAAATTATCAAGTACTGGAGTTTTAGTTTTTTCAACTTTTTTACCAGCCTGACCAAATTGCATTTGTGGAACTCCCTTGTCACCAAGACCTGCTCTCGCACTTAAAATATTATTTAATTCAGCGCGTGCTGCATCATAAGTTAAATTAAATTGATGTAATATTTGAGTAGCTATATTATCTTCATCCCTCAATAAAGAAAGAAGAATATGTTCAGTACCAATAACGTCTGATTTATAAATTTTAGATTCAATCTGAGTGATCTTAAGAACTTTTTCAGCTTGTTTAGTAAGCGGAATATTTCCAATAGTAAGAGTTCCGCCAGCAGTCCTTACAGTATCCTCAATTGCTTTTTTAAGTTTTATCAAATCTACTTCGAGATTTCTAATAATTTTAACAGCCACACCTTGACCTTCGCGAATAATTCCGAGTAAAAGATGTTCTGTCCCAATATAATCGTGTCCCATTCTTAAAGCTTCTTCTCTGCTAAGTCTAATTACCTCTTGAACACGTTCTGAAAAATTACCATCCATAAGTTCACCTTCTTTTTATTGGATTTTAACATAAAATCCATCTTAAATGTTTCCTAAATATAAATAACCATATTTCTGTAATCAAGGTACTAAAATAGGCAAAAATTAGATATAACCCGAATTTATAATTCTTGTTTTATGACATATTTATTGATAACTTTATAAAATAAAAAGTAAGTCAAAAAGGGAGCAATAAATGGAAGTTCAAACAGGATTATCCTTATTAATCATATTTGCAACAATTGTTGTACTATCATTCTTTTTGTATTTCGTACCAATTGGATTATTTGTAACAGCATATTTTTCCGGAGTAAAAGTAAAAATATTCCGTGATTTAGTAGGAATGCGACTTAGAAAAGTTTCACCACAAGTAATTGTAAGGAATTTAATTTCAGCAACGAAAGCAGGTATTGAAGTTGATCTTTCATTATTAGAAGCACATTATCTTGCTGGCGGTAATCCTACAACGGTGGTAAATGCATTAATTTCAG
>JBAYVI010000152.1:0-7528 GCA_041674625.1 Melioribacteraceae bacterium
AGTGCAATATTCCAATACGAAACTTATGTTTATAGAAGCCGAGAATAATTCGGAACTCGCTAGAATCGCATTTAATAAAGCGATTGGAATTGAACTTTACGCCCAGACTAAAATTTCTGAGAATGAGGAATCATTATACAGTGAGAAATATCAAATATCTGATCTAATCGAAGAAGCATTACAAAATAGAAAAGAATTAAAATCATTAGAATATCGCGTTGCCGCAAGCGGTGAAGGATTAAGTGCGGCTAAATCAGCTTGGTATCCATCTATATTTTTGACCGGAAATTATTATTACAGCAATCCTAATCCGAGATTCCAGCCCGCAAAAGATGAATTTAATTCCAATTGGGATGTAGGAGTTACATTAAGCTGGGATGTTTGGAACTGGGGCTTAACTTCTTCTCAAGTATCTCAAGCAGAAGAAACAAAAATTCAGCTTGAAACGAATCTAACCGTTATTAAAGAGAATGTCCAAGTGGATGTCTATGCCAATTACCTTAATCTTATTAAGATAGAAGAAAAGGTAAATGTAAATAACGAAGCTTTAGCACAGGCATTAGAGAACTATCGAATTACATCGGAAAAATACAATACTCAATTAGCAACTAGCTCTGACTTAATAGATGCCGAAACATTGAAACTTCAAGCCGAGACTAATCTAAAAACAACTGAAGTAGATTTCCGAATCGCCAAAGTGAGATTAGAAAAATCTTTAGGGAGATCAATTTATTAATGAATGCAATTGAAGTAAATAATTTGACAAAGAAATTCGGGAATTTCACCGCAGTTGATAGTATCAATTTTAATGTTAAGCAGGGAGAAATATTCGGATTCCTCGGAGCTAATGGAGCAGGTAAATCTACGACTATACGAATGCTTATCGGGATTTTAGAACCTTCATCTGGAGATGCTCTCGTTGGTGGTTTTAGTATTAAGAATCAATCTGATCTTGTTAAAAAGAATATCGGCTATATGTCACAAAAATTTTCTCTATATAACGATTTAACAGTTGTTGAAAATATCAGATTCTTTGCCGGGATATATGGATTGGATGGAAAGAAATACGAAGAGAGAAAAAAATGGGTTTTGAAAGTTGCGAATTTAGAGAATATGGAAAATGTAATTACCGGCTCATTACCCGGTGGTATCAAACAACGATTAGCTCTTGGTACTGCTGTAATCCACGAACCTAAGATTGTATTCCTTGATGAACCAACAAGCGGTGTGGATCCTATATCTCGCAGGAATTTTTGGGATCTGATAAATGAACTCTCTGAAGGTGGTACTACGGTACTCGTTACTACTCACTATCTCGATGAAGCAGAATACTGCAATGATATTATTTTGATTAATGCGGGTAAACTTATTGCACAAGGGGATTCTAAAGAACTGAAAACAAATTATATTAAAAATCCGATACTCGAAATAGAAAGTGAGCGAGTAGTTGATAGTATGGAAATATTAGAAAAAGAAAAATGGGTTGGTGAGACTTCAATATTCGGAAACTATATTCACGTTATTCTAAATGACAGCTCCATTAATGAACAGCACATCTACCAGTTACTCCAAGAGAAAAATGGTATCAAGGTAAATCGTGCAGAAAAAATTACGCCTACTCTCGAAGATGTATTTATTCATTTAATTGAAAAGGACAGTAAGAAAAATGTTTAATAGAATCTATGCAATTGCGAAAAAGGAATCGCGCCAGCTTAAGCGCGATACTCGAATGCTCTTTATAGTCTTTTTCTTTCCGGTCGTCCTATTAGCAATCTTTGGCTATGCAATTAATTTCGATGTTCATCATATTAAAATCGGAGTTTATGATCAAGACCGCTCAGAGTATTCAAGAGAATTTTTAAACGGCTTAACTAGCTCAGAATATTTTGATATCGTAACCTATATCGATAATGATGGAGAGATAAAAAACTTACTTGATGAAAAGACTGTACAAGCGATCGTAGTATTTCCTAAAGATATGTCGAGAAAACTTTTATCGAAACAGGAAGTAAAAATTCAATTTTTAGTGGATGGTGTAGATGGCACTTCGGCAAGTGTAATCCAAAATTATGTTAATGCCGCTACTTATAGCTATTCAATAAAATTGACTAAAGAGTATCTGGCAGTTACAGGTAAGAATTTATATATGCCAATCGATCTCCAACCGCGATTTTGGTTTAATCCCGATCTTCAGTCAACTCGCTTTTTGATTCCCGGCTTGATGGGCATGATACTTATTATTACGGCTGTCATCTCAATTTCATTATCAATTGTTCGTGAAAAGGAGAGGGGAACGATTGAGCAAATTAATGTTTCACCTCTTTCGTCGATTGAGTTTATTGTCGGCAAAACAATTCCTTATATTGTTATATCTTTAATAAACGCGTCTATTGTTCTTCTTGCAGGTTATATACTCTTTGGTATAGTCATTAAAGGAAATATATTTTTACTTCTTCTGGGGACGTTCGCCTTCTTATTCGCAGCATTAAGTTTAGGTGTATTTATTTCAACTATCTCTGATTCTCAGCAAGTCGCATTTCAAGCCGCAAATGTTACTTCATTACTACCATCTTTAATTCTATCCGGATTTATTTTCCCGATAGAGAGTATGCCCGTTGCAATTCAAATTCTTACCAATATTACTCCTGCTAAATTCTATATCGTAATACTAAGATCGATACTTTTGAGAGGTGCAGGGATTTCTGCCTTCTGGGATCAATTGATATATCTCGGAATTTTCGGAGGAGTATTTATTGTACTTGCTACTTTAGCTGATAAAAAATCAAAAAATAAGTGAACGATATGAAAACGATATTTCAATTTATTATTAAAGAATTATTACAAGTAAAACGGGATAGAAAAATGCTCGCTGTAATTTTTATGGCACCCATTTTACAGCTCATATTTCTCGGATATGCCGCTAATATGGATGTAAATATAATTCATACAACAATCTACGACCAAGACCAGACTGTAACGAGCAGAGATTTTATAAAACAATTCGAACAGTCCGGCTATTTCAAATTAGACTATTATGTTGATAATTATGATGAAGTAACTGAACTCTTGAATCAAGGGAAAACTCTTGTAGCTATAATAATCCCTAAAGATTTTGAAAAGAAAATTAATAAACGAGAGACCGCACCTCTTCAAACATTATTTGAGGGGTCGGATGGGAATAAAGCTTCAATCGCACTCGGATATATTCAAGGAATAACTACAAGATTTTCGCAGGGGATCGTTACAGATACAAGAGATAAAATTGGAATGAAGATTTCGCTTAGTGGTTCTTTAACCCCCGAAGTTCGTGTATGGTATAATCCGGAGATGAAAACTCGTAACTATATGGTGCCGGGAATACTTGGACTTATCTTAATGATATCCACTATATCATTAATGTCAATGGCGGTTGTAAGGGAGCGCGAAATTGGAACACTTGAACAATTAATAGTAACTCCTATAAAAAATTATCAACTCATACTTGGGAAATTAATTCCTTTCACACTCATTGGATTTGTTGTTTTAGTAATTGTAATGATAATTATGACTCAATGGTTTGGAATTGTAGTAAGAGGTAATAAACTATTCCTTTTATTTACCGCATTATTATTTGTGCTTTCAAATTTAGGAATTGGTTTATTTATTTCTACTGTATCTAAAACGCAACAGCAAGCTATGATGGCATCTGTATTCGCAGTTATGATGCCTATGATTTATCTCTCCGGCTTCGCTTTCCCTATTGAGAATATGCCTGAAGTAGTACAATATATTACCTACGTGATTCCTCTTCGATACTTCATTGTTATACTCCGCGGAATTGTACTTAAAGGGATTGGCTTCTCTGCACTTTGGTTGGAGACATTGATACTCTTCGGTATGGGAATTGGGCTATTAATATTTAGTTCTTTAAGATTTAGTAAGAAGATAGAATAAAACAGTTATGCGTGCAAAATTAAATTCATATAATCAGAAAATTATCCTTTTATTATTGATAATGATAATATTTGTAGTCGGATTTTCGGATCGCTCTCTGGGACAGATAAATAACAATGACCAATTACCTTCTGGTTTATCAAAATATTCGCATCCGGATTATTCGGATACACTTATAGAAAATAGTAAAAGTGATAAAAATTATTGGTTACCAGCAGTAGAAGTAGTAGGATTAAATATGAGTCTTTGGGCTTATCACCGATATTTGAGTTCAGAGGGCTGGTCTAATATCAGTATGGAATCGATAAAGAATAATTTTAATTCCGGATTTGAATGGGATGTTGATGGATATTTGATGAATCAGTTTTGGCACCCATATCATGGTTCTAATTATTATAATATCGCCCGCTCTAATGGTCTTTCATTTTGGGAATCAGCCCCTTATGCACTAGGTGGTAGTTTGATGTGGGAATATTTTATGGAAAACGAACCTCCATCCTATAACGATATTGTAAATACTCCAATAACCGGTATTATACTCGGTGAGATAAGTTATCGGATTTCTGATTTGATTATTGATGAAAGCACTACAGGGAGCGAAAGAGTATTTCGCGAATTTTTTTCTACACTCGTAGATCCAATGCGCGGATTTAATAGAATAATCAGCGGAGATATGTGGAAAGCAGGGGCTGCTAATCAGCCAGAAGAATATCATTTAATTGTTTCTTCAGGAATTCATAACCTTTTTCTCACCAGTAAATTAAATAATAGTAAATCATATATATCAGTTAGAGCTGATTTAAACTATGGTGATTTATTCGATATTGATTCACATATAAAACCATTTGATTACTTTACTCTTCACGTTGAACTTAATATTGCCTCTGATGATAATATTGCAGGAATTATGGCAAGTGGTGTTATATGGGATGGTAAATTAAAACTCTTTGAAAATTCAAAAAATATTATCGGTATCTATAAAGAAGTGGATATTCATATTAATACAATTTATAAACTCTCTGCTACAAGTCTAACTGCTCAATTAGTAAATACTGTCCCATTATCCGGCTCACTAACTCTTCAAAATTATTTAGGGTTATCTGCAATTCTTATGGGTGCAACAAATTCACAATATGCGTCAGAAATCGGAAAGGATTACAATATCGGTCCGGGTGCGAGCGGTAAAATTGGCGCTCATCTTCTTGTAAAGAATTTTGGTGAACTTTATTTTAATTATAAGCGGTACTGGATTCATACATTAAGCGGAGCAGATGGGGAGGAGTTTGTTGGTTTATTAAATATTGGAATTAATTACCAACTGTCTGAATATAATTCTATTGGATTAGACCTCCTGCTTTATGAAAGATATGGAGATTATAAATCTTACGATAATACTCGAAGCACTAATATTGCATTAAGAGGTTATTTTAGACAGGTAATATAATCGGATAAACATTTTGATGGAATTTAATTTATTAAGAAAATAAAATATCAGGTGAAAAGATGAAAAAAAAGATAATTCAAAGAATAGCTGCCGGTGTTGCTATATTATTCAGTCTTATGACTATCGTAGAGGGCTTTCAAGTTTTGTTTGGTATAGAGAAACCGGATTATTTGGTATTAAAACCTCTGCTCATTTATAATGTATTTATGGGTTTTGTGGGCATCTTAGTTGGAGTGATTATATGGATAAACCATAAAAGAGTAATAACTTTTACGACACTCATTACTGCAAGTCATCTCTGTGTATTGATTATAGTTGAAGTAATGTTCTATAATGGCGATTCAATAGCTGAACATAGCGTTTTTGCAATGATCGTAAGATCGGCTATATGGCTAGCTATACTAGTTTCTATCTGGAAGATCAGACCAATAAATAAATCTAATTCAAATATTGAAATAAAGATTGATGGAGAGATAAATGAGAATTAAAATAATTGTGTTATTTATCTGCTTATTGTTTGTATCCTTTGTAACTCCTGCACAGGAAAAAATTTCACTCTTGGATGCAGACAAGGTAAAAATAATTTTAAATTTATCAAATGATCAATTTAAGATAATTAAAATGGACATAGATAAAATAAAGGGGATTTTAGAAGAAGATAAAAATATCTTGTCAAAATTGAGGGAACGATTTAAAAATGACGATGAACCCGGTTTTTTTGAGAAAATTAGCGTTAAAAGAGGACGTGACAAGAGATCCGATAAAATAGAAGACCTTATCGAAGATATAGAAGATCAATTGAACACGAAACAAAAGCTTCTATATCGCGACATAGAGAAACCAGGACTGAAATCCTTAAGTAAAAAAGAATTGACTGAATAATCTAAAGCATAAAGATATTCAAATGTAAAAAAATGTTATTCGTGAGTTATTCATTTTGAGTTGGAAATAAAATAATACCACTATTAGAAAAATATTACTTGACAAAATATAATTGGTTTATTAATTTAGTTAGTAAGTACTATCTAACTTATTTAAATATGGCATTACATGAAAAGAATTGATTCTGAAACCCGCAAATTACAAATCATAAAGGCTGCAATGGATATAATTGCAGAGGGTGGCAGTAAAAGTTTTGTAATGGTAAAAATCGCTGAACGTATTGGTGTTACTGACGCAGCTCTTTATAAGCACTTCAAAACCAAGAATGATTTGCTCCTATTTATGCTAGAGGGTATTGATGATGTAATGGTAAAGAAGCTTATTGAGCATAGTGAACAATATTCTGAACCAAAAGATAAATTAAAAAATATATTAACCTACCAATTTCATTTCATCCAAAAGAATAAAAGTATCCCTCGGATTCTCTTTTCAGAAGCTCTTCAGTATAAAGACATAAGAGTTAAGACAAAAATAAAAAATATAATTACAAAGTATAAAAAATATATCGAGGAAATTATCCAAACTGGTTATGATACCGGCAAAATTAAATCAAAAATTAATTCTGAAGCGGCTGCTATTATTTTTCTAGGAATGATCCAATTTACAGTCATTTCTTGGACATTATTAGATTATTCATTCAGTCTTAAAAGCAGAGAAGCGGTATTATGGGAAGAATTTTCTAAGATCGTAAAATAAAAATTTTTATCTTAAATGGTTAGTAAGAGAATACTAACTATTATTAAAAAATATAATTATCGTATAAAATCTTCGAATTGGATATAACTATGAGCAAGATATTGTTTCATTTTATACACAATTATATTTAGTCAAGCATGCTCTAGTTATTGGGCGGATTACTCTTGTGGCATATTCTTAATCGGATGTGTATATCGGAGATGCCATATGTACCATTGAAGATGAGAATTAGATTTATTTAATCAACATTAAGAGAAAGGAGAAAGTGTTATGAAAGGTAATTCAAAATTTGGTGCTGTACTTGCGTTCATTGGTATTCTCACAGGATTTCTACTTCTCTATCTACTTGCAGATACTTATATGCCGATAGTTGAAGGCAAAATTACTATTACGGGTCGCCCGGATGAAGCACTAACAGTAAGAATTGTTCACGCATTACTCGGTTGGGTAGGTATGACTGCCGGGGCATTGTGGGCAGTAGTACTTTACGGATTTATAAAAAACAAAGATTGG
>JBAYVI010000153.1:0-7516 GCA_041674625.1 Melioribacteraceae bacterium
AAAATGGATTAAAAACAAAACTTTTTATTTTTATCATAGCCTAAAATTATCTCTGAGATTTGTCATGTAAGATTTATTATAATTTTCAAAATTGGCTAATGCCTCTTTTATTGAATCTCCACCAAACTTTCTTTGAAAATATTTTGATATTGACCATGCCGCCATTGATTCGGCAATAACAGCACAGGCAGGAACAGCAACAAAATCACTACGCTCGCGTCTCGAAACTATATTCTTCTGAGTAGCAAGATCAATTGAATGTAATGGATTCATCAATGTTGCAATCGGTTTCATTGCCGCACGAATAATTATTGGACTTCCATTGGATATGCCGCCTTCTATCCCGCCAGCTCTATTCGTCTTTCGAATAATATTTTTATTCTTCAAATAGATTTCATCGTGCACTTCAGAACCGGGAATATTTGCTGCCTGAAAACCAATTCCTATCTCTACACCTTTGATTGCATTTATCGACATAATCGATTGGGCAATCTCAGCATCAAGCTTATCTTCAAAATGGGTAAAAGTGCCTAACCCTACAGGTACACCAGAAACTACTACTACGAAAGTTCCGCCTAATGTATCGCCTAATTTCTTTATCTTTTTTATTCTGTTTATAATCTTCGTCTCGTGGTCGGAATCAAAAACTCTCACTTGACTTTTATCAGCAATTTCATTGATCTTATTGATTGATTTAGGGATTGTATTAGAAAGCAGTTCATTATAATAATTATTTTTAGGATAAATTCCACCAATACTTTCAACAAAACTTTGGACTTTAATTCCAAATTCATTTAAATACAATTTTGCAACCGAGCAAGCCGCTACACGTGCCGCAGTTTCCCTCGCGCTGGATCTTTCAATTGAATTTCTTATATCATTATAATCATATTTTATCGAACCAACTAAATCGGCATGCCCTGGTCTCGGTATAGTAACTTTATCCGGCTTTTTATCAATATCCGTATAGGACATCTTTTCAGTCCAATTATCCCAATCACTATTTTTAATAAATAAAGTAACAGGTGAGCCTAAAGTTTTTCCGAATCTTACACCGCTAAGAATTTCAACTTGATCAGATTCGATCTTCATTCTTAGACCTCTTCCATATCCATGCTGCCTGCGTTTTAATTCATTATTGATAAAATCTAAATCGATTTTTAGATTGGAGGGTAATCCATTAATGATTACAGTAAGCCCTTTACCGTGTGATTCGCCGGAAGTAATAAATTGAAGCATTGTACCTAAGATTTTTATCCAAATATATAAAAAAAAGCACCTCTATAATAGAGGTGCTCGTAAATATTTTTTACTTATTGCGGAATTTCTAAACCAACAAAACGAGTAGTACCTGCTTGATCAATAATCTTTAGCAAAACTGCATCGCCTTTCTTACTATTTATAAGTTTTTTAAATTCAGATATAGAAGAAACTTCTTTCCTGTCTACTTGCGTAATTATTGTACCTTGCGGAATATTTTGTTTAAATGCTTTTCCGAAATTCTTTACATCACTTATCAATATCCCGGAATCAACTTTATATTTTGTCTTTTCTGCTGATGATAAATTTTTAACTGTCATTCCTAAACTCTCAAAAACTTCTTCAGATTTTGAATCGTTCTCTTTGGAATCGTCTTTCTTTTTAGAAGCCACAGTTTCTACATTATCATCATCTTTTGCTTTTAAAGTTACGTATCTCTCAATTTCTTTGCCGTCTCTAAATATGGTTAACTTAATTTCTGAACCCGCTCTTTTAGAAGCAATATATCCTTGTAATTCATTTGGTTCATTAACTTCTTTTGAATCTATTTTAAATATTACATCACCTTCTTTAATATCTTCTTTAGATGCCGCTCCACCTTTAACAACTTCCTGAATTAAAACACCTTTTGCAATCGAAAGTCCTAAAGCCTTTGCAGTCTGTGCATCAACAGAGGAAATACTAACCCCAATATAACCCCTACTAACTTTGCCATTCGCAATTAGATCATTTGCAACAGATTTAGCCATATTTATAGGTATAGCAAACCCGTATCCAATATAGCTTGATGTCATTCCATTCGTAGCTATTGCCGAATTAATTCCAATTACAGACCCGTTAAGGTCAACTAAAGCTCCACCGCTATTACCCGGATTAATGGCGGCATCAGTTTGAATAAAATTCTCAACACCATAACGATCTTTAATTATATTAATATTACGTCCGACTGCAGAAACAATTCCTGCAGTAACAGTTGATGCTAATGATAGTGGATTACCAATAGCCATAACCCATTGGCCTACTTTAATTGCATCAGAATCACCAAGATAAGCAGCCGTTAAATTGGATGCATCTATTTTAATAACTGCCAAATCTGTTAAAGGATCAGTACCTACTACCGTAGCTTCGATCTCCCTTTTATCGTGAAGTGTAACAGTTACTTCTTTAGCCTCTTCCACAACATGATTGTTAGTTAAAATATATCCATCATCTGAAATAATAATACCGCTTCCACCTCCCTGTTGTTCTTTTGGGACGTCATCTCTAAATGGGAAGAAGAAATTAAATCCTTCAGGTAAATCATTTTTAACTTTTGTAACTACAGTTATTTGAACTATTGATGGAGTTACTTTTTCAGCTACATTTACAAAAGCATTATTAAAAGCTGCTGCCGCTTCATCTATTTTTTCAACGGGTGGTCTTTCTGCACCAATTTTTACATCAGCAAAACTTGGTTTTACCCAACCAAATCCCGAAACCATTACTGCTCCGAAAACTATACCAATAACTACTAAACTAATAGTACCCAAATAACCTTTATTTTTCATAACAATTCTCCTTATTACTTAAAACATTTTTAACGATTTTAACCCGCTAAATTCGGGAACGTGATATCTTAAATACTGTTCCAAAAACTTAATAATATTATTTAGTTCTTTTAAAGAGTGAATCTCTTTTTTGAAGTTTAGACAAGTGATAATTTTAAAAAGTTCCTTACTAAATTGAAATGAATGAAAAGAATTTTGTGAACAGTCCCCACAAATAAACCCTTTTTCAAAATTGAAGTTGATTAATTCGAAGTCATCTTCTATTTCATTATTACAAATTCCACATTTTTTGAAATTTATCTCAAAACCAGTATGACGTATAAAAAAAAGGAAATAACGAATGAATAATTCAGCTTCATCATTTGATTTAGAATCTTCAAATCGTGAGAGAATTTTAATCGTCCCAAGGAAGAGTTCTTCATTCTCAAAGTTTTCCATTATGAAAAAGTTGAGTAATTCAGCTATTGCTGAACAATACTTCAATTTTTCTAAATTGCCTTTAATCATTGGATAATAATTGACTAAATCAACCTCTTTGATTAATTGGATATCTCTATCATTTTTGTAGTATATAACTACCTCTATATGATTTAATGTATCAATCTTAGAGCCAATTTTGTTTTTTCCCTGTCTTAACGCACCCTTTTGAATTAAAGATATTTTACCATATTCTCTTGAATATAAGGATAAAATTAAGCTACTATCAGAAAATGGAATTTTACGTATTATAATTCCGGATATTTTTTTTATTTCTGACATTACTTAAAATTATATGGGAATCGATAAAGCTGTTTATCTGTAATTATTCCGGTTATTAATTGACAAGGGGTAACATCAAATGAAGGATTATAAAAATTATATGTTTCCTTTGTTATTGCATTATTTCTGAAAAAAGCAATTTCTTTCCCATTTCTCTGTTCAATAATAAATTCATCACCTGTCAAAGACACTGGATCAAATGTTGATTCGGGTGCAACAATATAAAATGGTATTTTATGGTATTGTGAATTGATAGCTAATGAGTAAGTTCCAATTTTATTTGCCGAATCTCCATTAAGAGCAATTCGATCTGCACCTGTAATGGCAATATCTATTTTATCGGCTTTCATTAATGACGCTGCCATAGAATCGGTAATAATTTCAAATGGGATACCTTCCTTATCAAGTTCATAAGCTGTTAATCTCGAACCTTGTAATAATGGTCGCGTTTCATCTACAAATACTTTTTTCACCAATCCTCTACTAAATCCATATTTAATAACATTTAATGCCGTTCCTTCTCCGGCAGTAGCTAAAGCTCCCGTATTACAATGAGTTATAATATTAAGGGGTTTAGAAAATATTTCTATCCCATGTAATGCAATTTTTTCACAAGATTCAAAATCTTCTTGATGAATTTTCTTTGCTAATGCAATCAGTTCGCTTTTAAGTGATTTGCTATTCTTATTTGCCTCGAAATAAAGGATCATAATTTGAAGTGTATTGAATAAATTAACAGCTGTTGGTCGAGTACTTTTTAATCGTTCATAAGCTTTATATAAATCTACTTCGCTTTCATTGTGTAAATATTCGATCGCTAATGCATAAGCGGCAGTAACACCTATTGCCGGTGCTCCTCTAACTTCTAATCGTTCTATCGCCTCGGCTATTCTATTATAATCATTTGTTACAATAAATAATTCTTCAAATGGTAACTTTGTTTGATCCAAAAGAACTAATTCTTTTCCATTGAATTTTATTGTCTCAATTTTCATTTTAATTAAATTGAGTCATTTTAATAAATTCATTGTATCTTTTATCTATATCAGATTGATTAAGATTTTCAATCCCTACGGTACTAAAATTCTGAACGCTAAACGAAGCCATTACAGTTCCATAAACTACCGCTCTTTTTAAGTTATTAAAAGTGAGATCTTTTGTTTTATGCAAATATCCTATGAACCCTCCTACAAATGTGTCGCCAGCTCCAGTAGGGTCCGCTATACTTTCCAACGGGTAGGCAGGGACGCAGAATATATCGTCTCCCTGGAATAATATAGCTCCATGTTCCCCTTTTTTTATAATTAGGATTTTTGGTCCCATCTCTTGTAAAGCTTTTGCCGCCGCAAATATATTATCCTTTTCAGATAGTAGTTTTGCTTCAGAATCATTCACAACAAGTACATCCACTTTTGCAATAGTTTCAATCAATGCTGCCTTTGCTATGTTAATCCAAAGATTCATTGTATCACAAACTACTAATTTAGGTCCATCTAATTGAGAAAGAACATTTAATTGCAATTCAGGTGCAATATTGCCGAGAAGTACAAAACTGCTTTTTCTAAATTTATCAGGAATAATTGGGTCAAAGTTTTCAAATACATTTAAATCAGTAAATATTGTCTCTCTATTATTACAATCTTCACCATATTTGCATCCATAATGAAAAGTTTTTCCATCAGTTTTAATCTGAAGTCCTGTTAAACCAATGTTGTGATCTTCCAATATTTTAATATGATCTTTACTGAAATCATTACCTACAACACCAATTAATTCTATGGGTGAAGTGAAATAACTTGCCGCTAATGTTATATATGTAGATGATCCTCCGAGTACGTTTTCTACTTTATTTAATGGAGTTTCTATATCATCTAATGCAATCGATCCAACTACTAATAATCCCAATTCATACCTCTTATTTATAATATTTTTGAAAGATTCAGATAGTTAAATTTATTAATAAAATAATCATTAATTATTTTCGCTGATTTTTTTTGTCCGTCCCAAGCTAATAATTTAATTGTTTTATGTAGTGAACACCATTGAAATTCAGAATGTTCGTTTGAAAGAATTACAACCGATTTCGGTTCAACTTCAACTGCAAAAACGGGAATCATATTTATTGTGTCAGAAATATGATTATAGAATGAATTTACATTTGGTGCTACCCACATATTTATTGGAGTTAGAGCGGTTTCTTCTTTTATCTCTCTAATTGCAGTTTCAAAACCTTTTTCCGTGTCTTCAATTCTTCCTGTAACCATTTGCCATAATCCACCGAGATAAATATTTTCGGCTCTTTTCAGTAATAAAAATTCCATTTTTCCATCAATGAACCTAAAAACATGCGCTTCAATAATAGTTGTTATAATTTCCATAATTAGAAAAATGCTCTCGCTTCTGCTTTTAATGTATGCATAATTTTATTTGTACCTTGAAGTCTTGCATCGTAATTAATTAATGATTGCAAATTATTTCCTAAACGATAATCAAAGTTAATTCTAAAATAATAATTTTTTCCGATATAATTCCCTTTAGTCATTTCAAATGGAATTAAATTTCCATTTGTCTTAGCCGTCAATTCGGTTCTTTCTATTTCAACGCGCAGTCTTCCTACTCCGGTAAAATAAAAAGTATTTCTTATTGAAAATGAATTTAGATCAATTGTGGTTGGAGTTAGATAATAACTATCTTTATTCTCTCCCACCTTTATTTTGAATCCAACTTCTAAAAAACTCACCGGCTTATAAGAAAAGTCTGTAGTTAATTCTTGATTAAATAATTGTCTTGCTCTATTGATACTATTCTTGGAAATAAGATTATCATTTGTAAAAGTAATATCAGTTTGATTATTGATTTCTTTTAGTAAATTCAATCTCATTCGTATACTTTTTTCTGAACCGAATCCTCGTTCAGCTCCCGTATTAAAATTATTTAGTTGTCTTCTTTCTATAAATCTAAATCGGAAAGATGCTTTAGAACTGTTTTTATATAAAAATAGATCATTTTGAAAAATCTGATTCCCTGATATTGTAGTAGAATCGTCTAAGAATTTATCTAATTTCATTAGATATATATCAGATAAATTAGAGTGGGTGGTATTCTCTTCAATTCGCCAAGATGTTTCCGTATTTATATTTGAAAAAAATGAATTACTCCTTTTGAATAACTTATCAAAATTAAGACGGAATCTTAAATTTGCTTTTAAGTTTATTGTAGGTGTGTATTGATTTGTTGGATAATTAACGAGGATATATTCCCCTTCATAATAGTTTAATTCAAATTCGTTTTCCTCTGATATCCCATTATTATTAAGGTCGCCAAGATAAATATAATTTCCTGTACCATAAGGTACTTTCACGAATATTCTTTCATATTTAGAAGTAAGCTCAGTTGAAGTCTGATAGTATAGTTCATTTTCCGAAAAACCGTTTAATATATTTACTTTATTCTGAGAGTAAATTAAAACTGATTTATTATTAGAAAACCCTGTTTCTAAAAAATAATCCTCATATTTCTTTTCCCTTACTGATACATTTAAAGTAGAATTTATTTGCGATGATTTTATTGTATTCAATTGAATACTATTTGTAGTTATCTCCGATTGTTTTTCTAAGCTATTTTTAATTGGAGCATATTCATTTCTAAATGAACTTCGTGCCGTTAAGGCAAGAAAATCAAATAAACCCAATTCAACAAAGGGAGATACTTCCTCATATCTTAAACTTGTAAATAGTAATGAATCGGCTAATAGATTCTTCTCGTTTTTATTTTCATAGAAAAAATCAATTCCCGGTTTTACGGCTTCAAAATCATAACTGATTGTACTATTCTGTTTGAGCCATCGACTTTCATTTTCATTTATTGTAGATACATTATAATCAGTGATAAGGTTAAGAAATAATTTATCTTTATTGATAATTGAAGAATAGAATCTTTTTGAATTAATC
>JBAYVI010000154.1:0-7502 GCA_041674625.1 Melioribacteraceae bacterium
GAACCGATTATTAATCCTATTAAAATATATTCATATGTCATTACATGCTGATCGAATAAAGTAACAACAATAGCTATAAACATTCCGAGAGAAGATAGAAAGTTACCGTTGCGCGCTGTTTTTGGAGATGATAATTGTTTTATTCCAAAAATAAAAAGTATAGATGAGACGAGATATGCTATTTCAATTATTATTTTCAATTTTTAACTCACTTTTTTTTGAACATTTTTAGCATTCTATCGGTAACAAGAAATCCTCCTACAACATTTATAGTAGCAAAGATTACTGCTATTAATCCGAGAATAGTACTAATTGTGAAATCCTGTAAACCGGCACTAATTATAGCACCTACAATTGTAATACCCGAAATTGCATTTGAACCTGACATCAAAGGTGTGTGCAATGTAGGGGGTACTTTTGCTATTAATTCAAAACCAATAAATATTGCCAAAACAAAAACATATATCATCATCATAAAACCATATATTTCCATCAAGTTACTCCAATTATTTCGTTAAAATAGATTTAGTTTTCTCGTGAACAATTACACCATCTTTGACTATTGCTGCCTGAGAGATAATTTCATCTTCCATATTAAAATTAAATATGCCATCTTTAGAAACGTATTCTAAAAGGTTCTGTAAATTTTTTGAGTACATTTCGCTCGCATGATAAGGGACTAAGCTGGGTAGGTTACCTTCCCCAATGATTGTTTTTCCAAACTTGGAGATTATTTTTCCCGCTTCGCTAATTTCACAGTTACCGCCAAATTCAACAGCCATATCAAGAACAACAGAACCTTGTTTCATATTCTTCACCATCTCTTCTGTTACAAGTAATGGCGATTTTCTGCCTGGGACTAATGCAGTAGTAATTACAATATCAGCTTCTGTAATATGTTTGAATATGAGGTCTTTCTGCTTTTTCAAAAATTCTTCTGAAGCTTCTTTAGCATAACCTTTTTCATCTTGCATATTCTCATCTACCGGCACTTCAATAAATTTACCGCCAAGACTTTGCACTTCTTCTTTTGCCGAGGGACGTATATCGGATACTTCTACAACAGCACCTAATCTTTTTGCAGTGCCAAGTGCAGATAATCCAGCCACACCTGCGCCCATTATTACTATTTTCGCCGGAGATATTGTCCCTGAAGCAGTCATCATTAAAGGAAATATTTTCTTTAAATAATTTGCAGCAAGTATAACACTTTTATAACCTGCGAGATTTGCCTGCGAACTAAGAGCATCCATCCTTTGTGCGATAGTTGTACGTGGTATTGCATCCATTGCAATCAAATTAATTTTGCATTCAGCCGCTTTCTTTGCTATTTCAGGATAATGAAGAGAATACACGAATGAAATTAATATCGTTCCCGGTTTCATTAATTCTAATTCTGATTTACCATAATTAGGATGGATGATAGGTCTACCGACTTTCAAAACAATTTCGGATTCTTTGTAAAGTTCAATTGGGTCTGGTACAAGTCTAACTCCGGCAGCAATATATTTTTCATTTTCAAATCCTGAATTCAATCCTGCATCTTCTTCTATCATAACGGAGAACCCTTTTTTAATCAACTTTGCAGCCACGTCCGGCGTTATTGCTACCCTATTCTCTCCTTCAATTATCTCTTTTACAATTCCAATAATCACTTAGACCTCATTTTTGTTTCATTAATATTTGTTTTTAGATTTGTTTCCAAGACTTCTAATTCATAGCCGCTGAAAGTTGAGTAATCAATTAATTCTTCAATTAACTTTATCATAGATTCCAATTCTTTCAAATCGATCTCTTTTTCCTTTTTAAATTGCTCAAATAATTTCTTACTGAAAATCCAACTAATTAATTCTTCAAAGCTTTCTTTTCTGTAATATGTTTTACCCTGATAAATATTTGGTTGCAAGAATTGTTTTACAAATTTATTTTCTAACATTTTTAACACACCAGCAGCTATATTCGCATCTAACAGATTCTTACTTCCTGGCGCGACGGGTAGATTAAAAATATTTTCAAATTCTTCATTAAGAATATTGATTAAAGAGAAATCAGAAACAATATCATATTCGTTCTTCCCAGTTTTTTGAAAAAGTTTTCTAATCGGTTTTTCAATCATTAAGGAATCTATTAGAATCTCCTTTTTATCTATCGGAAGAATTTTTTTAAGGCTACTAATCAATACCCAGAAAGAATTGATAAGATAATTATTCGGTTCGATTACATTATTAAAAAATATAACCGCAGAATGGAGTTCAGCATTAAAACCATTTAATTTTTTTGAAAGAGATTTAACTAACAGTTTTTTTATTTCAATAAATGTTGAAAGGTACTCGTCGAACAAAGTTTCAAGTTCTTCATCGTCAAATTGTAATTCAAGATGTGTTTCTACCGATTTAAGAAAAGCGAAGTATCCTGTTTTGAGATATTCAATATCAATAGGTGGAAGTATTATTTCTTTGATATCAAAAAGATTTTTAATTATTGTTTTTCTTTTTTCATTAAAAAAATCCTCAACTGATTGATGTATTGGTCGTAAAATATTTTCCTTTAATTTATTATCAATATTCTCCACACCATTACCATTGAGCGAATTAAATAGATTTTCATAATCCCCTTTTTCGTCATATACTTCTTTGAAATTAATATAAACACGATATTTAAATCCTTCCAAAGAAATATTAAATCCATCTCGATTAAGCTGTGCACCATTAAATAGATATTCCATACGAGATATCGATTCTGTAACTACATAATATGTTTTATAATCATTCTTTATTCCTAAAGCATCAGATAATGATAATGAAACAAGGTTTTTATTATTACCGTCACTCACTAATTTTTGAGTGGAATATTTAATTGTCCCCGAAGCATTATCATATTTATTATTGAAAAGAATGAGTGCTTTTTCATTTTTAAAGTTATTAGTAAATGCGAAAACGTTCTCATCAATATTTCCATAATGGTCAAGGAAATCATAAATCCAGAAATTCTTAATTTCACTAAATAAATACCGCTTTCTCATCAAAGGGAATATTTCATTTTCATGACGATTAACTAACCATTTATTCGGCTGTTCATTATAATAAGCACGTTGATATTCCATTCCGTACTTTTCTGTATAACCTTCAATTTGACCATGAGCAAACATCGGGAGTCCAGGTAATGTAATCATCATTAAACAAACACCGAAATATTTATCATCCGAGCCAAACTGTTTTATGGCAGTCTCTTCATCAGGATTGCTCATAAAGTTAACATATCTTTTTAGAATCTCGGGTTCAAACTCTAATGTATTTGTAATAAGATCACGATATTTTTCATTTTCTTCTTTCATAAACATGTGCATAAAAGCACTATTATAAACTCGATGCATCCCGAGCGAGCGAACGAAATAACCTTCCATTAACCAGAATGCTTCTGCAAGAAGAAGTGTCTCAGGTAATTCTAAATTAATTTTATCAACTACTTCACGCCAAAATTCTTCTGGAAATTTTCCATCAAATTGTTCTTTTGTAAGTGCATGGTCTATTCTTGAAGGTATATCCCCTCCGCTTCCCGGTTCAGGATACCATAAACGGGAGAAATGCCTTTTGGTTAATGTCATTGCCGCATCAAAACGAATTATGCTAAATCTTTTAGCGACATCAAATATTTTATCAATAACTGCTTTACGGACATCCTCATTTAACATATTTAATTGGGCAGTATCGTTCCAAGGCATATTCGTTCCATCGTTACCATGATAGATAAATCGTGTCTGCCCGTTTCTTTTATCAATCATTTGGAATACAACTGCTGCATCGGTTTTACTCCAATACCCATCTTCAATTTGGATAATGTAATTAGAATCATCTGAAAGATCGGGACCTGTAAATCGATAATTCGGGAATGGTGATTGATGTGATTGAATAAAATATTCAGGATGGCTTAATACCCATTTAGAGAATATTCCAGTGTGATTAGGCACCATATCGCTTGCTAATCTTATACCTCTCTGTTTTGCACGTTCATTCAAATTTTGATAAGCTGCTTCACCACCCAAATCAGCTGCTATATCATAATCGAAAAGCGAATATGCAGATGAAACTGCATCTATATTTCCAAGTATATGTTTTATTTTTTTTGAAGCATTGCTTCTTTCCCAAATACCAATCAACCATAGACCATTAAAATTCCATTTAGCTAACTGGTCTAATTCTTCATCTGGAATTTCATTAAGAGTTTTTATTGAACGGTTATATTTTTTAGAAAGCTGATCCAACCATACATAGCTATTTTTTGCGATTAGCTTTACGTTTGGCATCCAATCTAAATCAGCTGTAAAATTCTCCGGTTCTTCATAATCTTTCCAAATATCTTTAGCATATTGATATCCAGATTTACCAAGAACAAGAAACTCATCATAATTCTCTTTATCATAGCTTGGTACTGTTGTAGGTTGAGACCAAGCTCCTCCGCCGCCGCTTTCACCATTATTATCAAATCGTATTTCCTCTTTAATGAAATCTTTACTTTTTAGTATCCTTATCTTTAAGTTCTCGCCAATTATTTCTTTCCAGTTCTCTAACATATAATTAAGTTGACTTTCTAAATCGTTAGGGAATGACAGTAACGGTTCTTTTAAGAAACTAAAAAGGTCTAATTTCTTAGCTCCAATCTTCACTTCTTCTTTGAAGAACAGTTCTAAAGTTTGTATAAGTGTGAAATAAGAATTTTTATTTGAAAAATAATCTTGATTGAAGAACTCAATTAATTTTTTATTCCCGGGATTTATATTCGAGAAATGGAGTAGGATTAATTCTTCTAAAGCAATTTCAATATTGGATTTATTTTCAGTATAACTATTAAGATAATCATAAACAGAAATCCCATCTTTATAAACAGCACGAGGTGGAAATAATTCACAAAATTCTGAAAGCACTTTGAATACTTCATTTTCATTTAGATTATTATTTACTGCTTGAATTGCTTTTTTGAAAGCGTTCGGATTGTATTTGTTTTCATATTCTCTAATTAAGAAATGGAATATCTCATCAATTAAACCGGCAGCATTTACTAATCCGGGGCTTAATTGAAATTGCGGTTCTCTTTCTTTATTTACTGTAAAAACAAAGTTCCTCACAGAATTAAAATCTACAAATATAACATTGCCTGTAATCGAAAAAAGCTCATCATTAAGTTGATACTTTTTTCTAACCGATTTAGCGATATGAAATTCAAATTTCAAACTCATCATTTTCTCCGAAAGGAAATTCCAATAAAAATAATCAATTACATATATATAAATAGCAAAAATAATACATATTCTAAACTTAATTTTATATTTCTTATAAAATTGATAAAAAAGAGCTATTAGGTTATATTCATAGACTAAAAAAAATCAAGAAGATGATTACTACTCCATTAATGACGCAGTATTATAAGATTAAGCAAGAAAACCCTGATATGTTGCTTCTATTCAGAGTTGGGGATTTTTTTGAAACATTTGATGAGGATGCAAAAGTAGCTTCCAAAGTGCTTGGAATAACGCTGACTAAAAGGTCGCATGGTGCGGCTAATGATGTACCATTAGCCGGTTTCCCGCATCATGCAATTGATACGTATCTCCCTAAATTAGTAAGAAGCGGGCTAAGAGTTGCAATCTGCGAACAGACTGAAAATCCAAAATTTGCTAAAGGAATTGTAAAACGTGAAGTAGTGGAAATTGTAACTCCGGGAGTTACTTTCTCCGATAAATTATTAGATAATAAAAAAAATAATTATTTATTCTCTGTGGCAATTGAAGGTGAACGTGTCGGAATTGCAATCTGCGATGTATCGACAGGTGAATTTATTACATTTGAGACCGATACAAGACATTTATTAGAACAGCTGTTGAATTTTTTCCCCGCTGAAATTGTTACTAACAAAAAAAATAGAGAATACATTGAAAACTTAGTTAAAAAATCTCTTCCTTCGATTCGCATTTCGAGATTGGATGATTGGATTTATAATCGCGATTTTACTTATGAATTATTGACAAATCACTTCCAGACAAAAAACTTGAAAGGATTTGGGATTGAAGAAAATGAACTTGAAATAATTTCTTCCGGCGCGGCACTTTTTTACCTAAAAGAGACACAGAAAAATTCACTATCGCATATCAGTTCAATTTCAGAATACAATTCTTCTGAGTTCATGGTTTTAGATATTGCTACAATGAGAAACCTTGAAATAATTTATAGCTCACAAGATGGAACTAAAGAAGGTACGTTAATAAATGTTCTTGATTTTACTAAGACTTCCATGGGCGGAAGATTATTCAAGAAATGGCTGATTAAACCACTCCTAAAATTAGACCAAATTGAGCTTCGGTTAAACTCAGTAGAAGAATTAGTCAAGAATAAAAAATTGCGTTCTAATATTCAGAATGAATTAAATGAGGTAGATGATTTCGAGCGCTTAATCTCTAAAATATGCACGGGTAGAGCTAATCCTAAAGACCTAATTAATCTAAAAATATCTCTAAAAAAAATACCTCTTATAAAACAACTGTTAGATCAAGGCGACACAGAGTTATTAAAGTTAATTAATAAAAATCTTCTTGTTTTAGAAAACACTATTTTATTAATAGAAAATGCTATAAATGACGATGCCCCCCTTGCAATTTCAGATGGTGGTGTAATTAAGAAGGGTTATAATCAAGAATTAGATGAACTAAGAGACATTGCTCATAACAGCAAAAATTTTATTGCAAACCTCCAATCACAAGAACGTGAACGAACAAAAATTAATTCATTAAAAATTTCTTATAATCGGGTTTTTGGATACTATATAGATATAAGCAATGCGCATAGAGAAAAAGTACCAGATGATTATATAAGAAAACAAACGCTTGTAAATTCAGAACGTTACATTACTCCGGTATTAAAAGAGTATGAAGAAAAAATATTAACTGCAGAAGATAAGATTATTGATATAGAATCTGAGTTTTTTAATAATATCCGAACAGAGGTTGCAAAGCAGAGCAATGAAATTCAGAGTGATAGTAGACAAATTGCTATCTTAGATTGCATCCAATCACTTTCTCAATCGGCTGAAGAATTTAATTATACAAAGCCTATCTTAAGTATAGATGGGAAAATTGATATTAAAGAAGGAAGGCATCCTGTTGTAGAAAGGATTCTTACTCCTGGGAATAAATTTACACCGAATGATGTCTTTCTTTCAAATGACGATTCACAGATTATTATTATTACCGGACCCAATATGTCAGGTAAATCAGTATACCTAAGACAAGTCGGTTTAATAGTTTTAATGGCGCAGATTGGTTCTTTTGTCCCTGCTAAAGAAGCTAAAATTGGAATTGTAGATAGAATTTTTACTCGTGTAGGTGCAAACGATAATATGGCAGCCGGCGAGAGTACATTCCTTGTTGAAATGCAGGAAGCTGCAAACATACTTAATAATGCTACTAATAAAAGTATAATTTTATTAGATGAAGTCGGCAGAGGTACAAGTAC
>JBAYVI010000155.1:0-7454 GCA_041674625.1 Melioribacteraceae bacterium
TCGTTCATAGGAGTAAGTCCTTCCGATTTATGAATCGACAATCCTGCTGACGAACCGCCGGTAACACTTCCCATCATTCCGGGTGGTCCATCGCCACGTTCACCCTCAATTCTAGGTGGCTTCTGGGGTCTTCTTTCACCACGCTTCTCTCCCCCAACACCTTCATCTCCTCTTTGTTTAGGCGGCTGCATTTTTATGGGAGCACCGTTATTATATGCTTGATAATTTAAATCAACACCGAGATCATGCCGAATTTCAATACCGGTAGTTTCCGGCTTTCTCTCAAACATTCCATGCCAGCCATCGTAGCAAGCAGCTGGATTTTCAGCTTGAGCTAAATGACCATCGTTCCACTCTTTGCCGGTTATCATTGCCCCTATATTATAAGCCATCACCGAGCCATCATGCGTTAAATCGCAGATTGGAAACCCACTAGGCTTGAATCCACCAGCACCCGTGCAAAGAATTATACTCTTTGCATTGAAGATGTAAATATTTTCGTCTTCCAAACTGAATCCCGCAGCACCGGCAATTTTACCATTTTCTTTTATCAGATGAGTTATGGTAATCCGCTCGTACAATGGAATGTTTCTCAATTCAATTGGATTCATAAATGACTTGTTGTAAAGTGACGATTCAAAAAAGCCCCATTCACTTAATTCTTTTACTCTTTCGGCAGAATGTAAAGCAAGTTGTTTGGTATAGGCTTTGTTGTTCGAATTTCCGGCTGATTTAGCTACCGCATTTACGAATTGATCAACACTCATTGATTCGTTATTCTCGTTATAGACAAAAATTCCTTTAGCGAAAGGTGTTTGCCCTGAGGATCCAAGTCTACCTTTGGAAACAATTACGGTTTTAGCTCCTGCATCGTTGGCTTTTACTGCGGCAAACAATCCAGCCATTCCACCACCAATTACAAGCACATCGGTCTTGATTATTCTATGCTTAAGTGTACCCGCATTTATTTCTGAAATATTTTCCACTAATCCCTCTGAGAGTCCCATTGACGAAAGAGCTAAAAGCCCTGCTGCACTTCCTGAAATTGCTACAAATTCTCTTCTTGTCATTATTCTTCCTCTTTTACTTTATTCAAAGTTTTGTAATAGACTTTCATCATTATAAACACTCCACCAATTGATACGAGGATCATATAAATCGCCATTAAAGTTGTAGAATGTCTTCCCAAATTCAGAACATGCCAGGTTGAAAAAGTAACGAAAAACAATGCTAAAATAGCGTGAAATACACGCCACGTTCTATAATTCTTAAATAATCTACTCCGAATAATGGAGGTAATTGCAAGCGTTACAAGTAAAATCCATGAGACTATTCCTAAAATAATTCCAGTGCTTTCGAATGTCGTCAACATTGTGATAAATGCATCGTATGGCGTAATTCCGTTATCGAAAAACTTTGGCAAAACGATATATAACGGATGTAGGACTATAACGCTTACAAATACATAACCAAATATTTTGTGAAGTTTAAGGAGTCTGCTCATTTTTAATTTTTGAATGAACACTCTGTATCCTCGTGTAAGGTAGGACTGCCCTATCAAAAAGAAGAAGGCTAAAATCGTTACTACCGATATAGCTTCTTTATAAAATGCTTTTTGGTGAACTTCTCCTGTTGCCCAGATAAACAGCGGAACACCAACTAAAAATACGATGATCCAAATCAGATTATATTGTTTTATTTTTTCTAACATATTAGCCCCACGAAACTATTACTGGAATTGATTTTTTCGGTGAAATTGTTATTGCGTCCACAGGACAATACATTCTACAAAGGTGACAGATCTGACAATCTTCAGGATATTTTATTATAGCTTTATTTGTCTTCTCATCAATTCTGATAACGTCAGTCGGACAAACCTGCACACATGTTGTACATCCGATACATCCATCAATTCTGCTTATTGACATTTTTTCCTCTTGTTTTTCATTTGTGTTCACTAAACCAGTTATGAATTAAGGCAGTAGTAAAACAAATTAAATTTTTAAGTGTATTTCATTTTTTTGTCTTCTATTAGTTAAGACGATAAAAATGGGATAACCTTGTGGTAAGAGAAAAAATATTTAAATAAAAAAAACCCTTCATAAAAAATTTACAAAGGGCTTATTGAAAGGAAATAAGTAATTAGCGGGGTGGAATAGGTGGTTCTTCGCCACCTTGTGGAGGTGGTGGTAACCCTTTTCCATCTAATAAAGGTTGTTTTTGTTTGAAAACTTCTCTCATTAATATTCTTAATTTTTCCTTTTGTTCGGGACCGCAGAGGTTCTTCAAAAAAACAAAATGCTGATATGTAATATGTTCCAGTTCTGTCTGCTTTGCTTGTATTAAAGTAAGTAAACTATCAGAAAGAACCGGTTTTGCAAGTGTGTCAAGTACTTGATTAAACATTACTCTTTTTAGATTGTCAATTTCCCGATCAATCTTAATCGCCTTCTGCCGGTGTTCATCCCTCGATTGGAAATACTGATTTATTTGATTTTCGTTGAATCCAAGTTCGTTTTTTAACAGATTTTGTATCCCTCTTTGCTCTTCTTGGGGATTAATATTCCCGATTTTAGGTTTTGGACCATTGGGTCTTCCAATCCATAAAAGTGAAAGAGCTGCAAGATTCATTAGTACTAAAAATATGACTGTAAACCATAAGTACCGCTTTTGTTTGAAAACATCCATAGCTTTATCCTAGTTAATATTTAGCAAATCAATTTTACTATTATCTGATTTGAAATCACTTGAAAGCAGATATATTAATTCACTTTGAGAAGATTCCTCTTGTTGTTCCGAAGCACTCAAATACCACACAGCAGTACTAATGTTTATTGCCAACAACACTATTAGCATAGCAGGTTTGAGAACTTCTGTTAATACATAGCTACTTTTCTGTTTCGCTTTAATCTTAGCTTCAACTCGTGTATAAAAAAATGGATTCGGAGGAAGTATTTCCGCATTGTTAAACTGCTCAAGAGTCTTTTCAATTTGTTTTTCTATTTTCTCTTTGTTATTCATTTTTTTGTCTCATATAATTTAGACGATATATTTATTAAAATCTTGTGCATAACCTTTAAATATTTTTTTGATAGTAATCGAAGAGCAGACTATGCAAGTTCTTTTTAGCACGGTGCAAAAGTGCTTCAACAGCCGAGACAGAAATTTTCATTATTTCGGAAATCTCTTTGTTTTTAAATCCTTCATATTTGCTTAGTATAATTGCCGTACGCTGATTTTCTGGAAGTTTATCTAATGCTTCTTCTATTACTTTTTTATGCTCACTTTCTTCCAAATCATTTTGAGGATTGTCGTCTGCAGGCAGAGGTATTTCTTCTTCATCCCCTTCATTATTTGTTTTGAATAGGTGTGTAATAATTGCAAACCGTTTTTTGCGTTTTGATCTGCGGAGAAAATCCAATGATTTATTTACAGCAATTCTGTAAATCCAAGTTGAAAGCTCTGATTCTTCGCGAAAATGAGTAAGCGATTCATAAACCTGAACGAAAACTTCCTGAGCAAGATCATCAGCATCTTCCAAATTTTTGACATACCGAAAACAAGTGTTCCTAACTTTTTCCTGGTGTGCTTCAACTATTTCTCTAAAACTCAACAATTATTCAATCTCACGATGATAATATGATTAGACAGTAAAAAATTAATTAGTAGTAAAAATAATCTCACTACTTACAAACTAATAATATATAATTAGATGTAAGAGTAGATTATATATAAAAATTTTCTAAAAGACAAAACGATGAAGCCACATTTATCGCCGAGCGAGTTTGACGATTTATTGAAAATAACTAAATATTATCACCAATAGATTTATTTTTATTCCTGAATAGAATATTTTGGCAACATGTTTTAATACATTTCAAAAATTTGCAAACATTCTGTGAAATTAATTAATTATCATGTATTTCGTTACTAAATCAAAATTGAGAACATTTTAATTAATTCTTTAACCTATTTAACAAAACTAATCAAAAAAAAACCTCAATTGCAAAAAGCAATCGAGGTTCTCTTTTGAGGTGCCGGTCGGATTCGAACCGACGAATAAAGGTTTTGCAGACCTTCCCCTTAAGCCACTTGGGTACAGCACCATAAAATCAATATAATACAACATAAACTAAAAATCCGCGTTGAGCGGATTTTTTTGGAGCGGGAAACGGGACTCGAACCCGCGACATCAACCTTGGCAAGGTTGCGCTCTACCAACTGAGCTATTCCCGCATTCAAACTTTTAAGAACTTTTTAATTCGAGAAGTAAATATAACATATCATTAATTATTTCGCAAGAGTCCCAAGCGAAATTAATACCCATTTCTTTTTGCAAATTAACTGATTTTTTTGCTTATAAATATTTTTTTAACTGATATTTTTTTGCATATTCTTTTCTCTCCGATTCGGGAAGAGAGTTCATAAAATTCTTCCAACCTGGACAAAAATTGATATGCCATCTCCAAAACCGTCCGGCAAATGATTTTGGATTATTGTCATATTTTGCTCTTAACGGACACGATGCACATTTAATATCTGCCATTATTTCTGCTCGCTATTTTTTTCGCTAATTACTAATTTAATTTCATCTTTTAAATGTTTTATATCTTCACAGAATATTTGAAAATATCCCGGATTAATTGCCGGATTATTTTTAATCTTATACCCAATCATTCCATAATTAATTAATGAATTCTCTTTAGAAAACCGTTCTTTGATTAATTTATTCATATTCATGGTTATCAATTCTTCAGGGATATTCAATACTTTTTCACAAATAATAGTAAGTATCGGTTTATACAAGAGGAAACTCTCTAAGGCAGTTATTCCATCCTCAGTAGCAACAAAATCAGCACTTATTTCATGCTTTAATTCTTCTTGGATAGAAACTGAATTTTTTCCTACTATTAGAACACAATTCTCTGACTTAATAACTACATGACTTGAGTTATCTATAAATTCAGTAAATCGAGCTACCATATCCTGGATAGTAAAGGGCTTTATTAAAAAATCTGTTATTTGTAATCGTTTCAAATGAGCAAAAGTTTGGGAATCCGATATAGCTGAAATAATAAAAACAGGGATATTTTTTATTTTATCATTCCCTCTCATAATTTCTAACATCTGGATCCCATTTAATACGGGCATTGATATATCGAGTATTATCCCGTCTGGAATAGACTCGCTAATCATCTTCAACCCTTCTAAACCATTGATCGCCCTTTTAATGTTAACATTAAATTTTGATCTTAAAATTGTAGAAAGCAATTTAAAAATATTATCATCATCATCAATTATTAATATTGTTTTTTTTATTTCCACATCAATTCTCTTTTCTATCTTCTTTAGGTTTCACAAATAAAGAAGCAACAATAGATACTGTTAAAATTCCTAAAATTATTATTAATGAAAGTGATGTAGGGAACTGCCCACCATAAAAATTATTTAGCCACGTCATTTTCAATCCCACAAATATAAGTATTATTCCAAGTCCATATTTTAATAAACTAAATTTATCAATAACACTTGCAAGGAGGAAGAAAAGAGCACGAAGGCCTAGTATTGCAAAAATATTCGAAGTAAAGACTATTAATGGTTCTCTTGTTATAGCAAATATTGCCGGTACAGAATCGACAGCAAAAATTATATCACTGACTTCCAAAAATACCAAGCATACCATTAAGGGAGTCATATATAATACTTTATTTTTACGAACAAAAAAATGGTTTCCTTCCAAATTGGAAGTGACAGGAAAGATTTTTTTTAGCAATTTTATAATAGGATTCTTATCCGGGTGAACTTCCTTTTCGGTCTCAAATAAAATGCGGATACCAGTAAAAATTAAAAATATTCCGAAGATAAGAATAACTACATGGTACTGCATTAATACTGCCCCAATCGAAATAAAAATTGTTCTAAATATTAGTGCACCAATAATTCCAAAAAATAATACACGATGCTGATATTTAGCGGGAATACCGAAATAAGAAAACACAACCACAAATACAAAGATATTATCTACTGATAGTGATTTTTCTACAACATAACCGGTAATAAATTCTAGTGCAGATTGATAAGCTGCCTTTTCGGGGATAAATCCTGGGATGGCTAATAAACGCACATCATTGCTAAACTTCCATTCTGAGTAATAATAAAAACCAAGATTAAAAAGGAGTGCTAAACTAATCCAAAATATCGTCCAGAATAGTGCTTCCTTGAATGATACTGCATGAGATTCTTTATGAAAAACTCCCAGATCAAGAGCTAACATCATCAAAACAAATAAAGTGAACACTACATAGAACAACCAATAGTCGTGTAAGGGAAAGTAAAGAGCTTCTAAGATCATATTTGTCCTGTCAGTTTAAAAAATTTCCAACCATATTTTTATAGATAAATAATCGGTCGAATTGTAAAATTCATTTAAAATGAAAACTTGAGTTTAAGAAAACAGAAAAAATCTTTAGCGTGTAGTAGAGTCAAATTTTTCATCAAGTAATGCGTTTTCATCTACTCTGCGAGCACCGGTATATCTTTTTTTATAATATGCTTCTTCTAAAGAAGATACAGTTACACCTAAAGTTCGGCTTGCATGTACAAACTGATCATCTCCAAGATAAATTCCTACATGTCCCGGATTGGATCTTCTTCTTGTATTAAAAAAAACAAGATCACCAAACTGCAATTCATCCTTTGAAGAGATTTTTTCTCCTATACTAAATTGCTCTCGAGCAGACCTTGGTAACAATGTCAAATCAGCTTTCTTAAATACTTCTAAAGTAAATGCTGAACAATCAATTCCCGTTTCTGAATTACCTCCATATTTATATGGAGTATCCAAATATTTTACTACTTCATACAGTATTTTATCATGAGTACTCATCTCACTATTTGCATTATTATAATTACTATAACTTGCTAATAAACTTTCTTTATTAAAATCGCTTAAGGGGAGAGGCGGTTCTTCATCAAACTCATCATCTTGGTCCATTAAGTTTTGCAATGGTATTGTAAAATCGTCTTCATTTTTTGAAGTTGTTTCGTTTTTAGTTTGCTTGGGTTCGGGAGTATTATATCTGATTTTTTTACTCTTTTTCCCTTTGGAGTCTGCACCCGCATACCGTTCAGCAGTGGTTGCAGCTCCACAGCTCGTGAGTGTAAAAACCAATAATAAAAATATTAATAAACCTCTCATAATCCTCAACTATCAACCTAAATAAGATCTTAAATTTTTACTTCTTGATGCGTGTTTTAATCGCCTTATTGCTTTTTCTTTTATTTGTCTTACTCTCTCGCGAGTAAGATTAAATTTTTCACCTATTTCTTCAAGAGTATAAGAATGTTCTACACTTATTCCGAAATATAATTTAATTACTTCTGCTTCCCTTTCAGTTAATGTAGAGAGCGCTCTTCCAATTTCACTTTTAAGTGAGCTCGTCATCAAATTAGCA
>JBAYVI010000156.1:0-7362 GCA_041674625.1 Melioribacteraceae bacterium
AGAAAAATATGACAATTGGAAACTTGAACTTAGGAACACGCTTGATACAAGCTCCCATGGCGGAGGTTACCGATTCGTCTTTTCGTTCCATAGCACGATCATTTGGTGTGGGTCTTTCATTCACTCAAATGGTCAGTGCAAAAGGAATTTTAAATAATGATTTTACATCTCTAAGATACCTTTCATTTAGCCGAGACGAGAAACCGATCGGCGTTCAAATTTTAGGCAATGATCCGCATATTATTGGAGAGGCAGTTCGAGAGATTGCAAAATTAAAACCGGATGTAATTGATCTTAATTGTGGCTGTCCCGTTGATAAAGTAACTTCAAAGAAAATGGGTTCAGCTTTATTGGAATTTCCCGATTTAATTGGTAAAATAACCAGAAAAATGGTTGACAATTCGGGGGGAATTCCTATTTCTGTTAAGGTACGTTTGGGCGTGGATAAAAAAAATATTAATGTTTTGAAAAATGCTAAGATAATTGAGGAAAATGGTGCTTCAATTATAGTTGTGCATGCTAGAACAATGACTGATAGGTACGATGTAGATGCTGATTGGAACTGGATTAGCGAAGTTAAGAATAATGTTTCAATGAAAGTAATTGGTAATGGTTCTATCTTTACTCCTCAAGATGGAATAGAAATGCTTAAGCAGACTAATTGCGATGGAGTTATGGTAGCACGTGCATCAATTGGTAATCCATTTATTTTTTCTCGTTTTAATAGCTTATTAGCTACGGGGGAAGACCCGGGATTACCATCAGTAGATATTGTAAATTCTACACTAATGACTCATCTAAAATTGTTATGGCGTGAATATGATGAGATTAAAGCTTTAGACAGATCAAAAAAATATGTTATTTGGTACTATCAATTTTATAATGGTATTAATGAACTTATAAAAAGAATTTTTTCTGCTAAGAATTATGAAAGACTAATAGAGATAGTAGAAAAGCACCATGAAGATTTAATAAATCACAGATATTTAGAAGATACAACCAACTATAATGATCTCTTCAAAAAACGAGTAGTATTTTGGCAAGATAATATAAATAGTGATGTAGCTTAAAAAAAGTTTTTAGAGAGTTTTATGAGAAAAGAAATTATAATAAATTCTTCGACTGCGCAGAATAGAGTTGCGATTATCGAAGATGGTAACCTTGTCGATTTCTTTGTTGATCATCCCGAAAAGCAGCGAATGGTCGGCGATGTTTATTATGGCAAAGTAGCAAGAGTACTCCCCGGCATAAGAGCCGCATTTGTTAACATAGGTCAAAAGCATGATGCATTTCTTCACTTTTCCGATATTGGGGATCGCCTCGAAGCACTTCAAGGCGTTTTTGATGATGATGATCCTGATGATGATGAAAATGAAAGTGAGCACAATGAAAAAGTTGCTTCCAGACCACAAATAGAATTAAGTGATAAGGGAATACCTAAACTTCATAAAGGGCAGGATATTCTTATTCAAATTATCAAAGAGCCGGTAAAAGATAAAGGTGTTAGGGTTACATCTTCAATCTCCCTTCCTGGCAGATTTTGTGTTATGCTTCCGCATGACAATAAAATCGGTGTTTCTAAAAAAATTACAGATTTTAAAGAACGAAAGAGATTAAGAAAAATTGCTCGAGGTATTTTACCGAAAAATTGCGGTCTAATAATTAGAACTGCCGCGAAAGATCAATCAGAAGAATCACTCGCAGGTGATCTTAAATATTTGGTAAAAGTTTGGGAAGAAGTTCAAGAAGAAATAAAAAAGAACAGTCCACCAGCTCTTATTTATAAAGATCTTAGTACTACAATTAGTGTTATACGCGATCTTTTTACACCAGATGTTTCTAAGGTTTTTGTCGATCAAAAGAAATTATTTAAAGAGATTAAAAATTATGTTCAGTTTATTCAACCTGCACTCATGGATCGGATTGAACTATACAAAGGTAACGAACCTGTTTTTGAATCGTTTAAAGTAGAAGAACAGATTAAAGTTTTAATGGGGAGGAAAGTACCTTTACCGGCGGGCGGACACATCGTAATTGAACATACTGAAGCGATGGTTGTTATTGATGTAAATTCAGGACGATATGCAGCTAAAAAAGATCAGGAACTCAATTCACTTAAAACTGATTTGGAGGCTGCCAGAGAGATAGCGAGGCAATTACGTCTTAGAGATATCGGCGGCTTAATTGTTGTAGATTTTATCGATCTTGAAGAGGATAAAAACCGAAAGAAAATCTATGATGAATTAAAAAAAGAGTTTAAGAAAGACCGAGCAAAAATTGCAATGCTTCCAATGACTGAATTTGGATTGATGCAAATTACTCGTGAGAGAGTTAGAGAGAATATTCTCCAATCGATGAATGAAGCATGTCCTTATTGTAATGGAACCGGATATTTAATGAAAAAATCGAATATGGTTCATGATATTGAAAAATGGTTAATGCGTTATAAAAACCATGGTAAATACAAAAAAATTAAAATTATTACTCATCCTTCTATGGTAAATGAACTTAAGAAGGGAGCAATTTCTACTGTATTGAAATTCCAGTTTAAGTATTTTGTTAGAATAAAATTAGTGAGTGACGAAAAATTAAATCCGCAAGTTTTTAAGGTGTATTCTGCGGAAACGGACGAAGATTTAACCGATGAATACGCTTAGATTTATAAGGAAGATTATTTACAATTATCAAATATATATTGAGGTGACTAAATGAAATTTTTTATTGATTCAGCAAATATTGCTCATATTAGAGAAGCGGCTTCTCTTGGACTTCTTGATGGCGTAACTACAAATCCTTCTTTGGTAGCTAAGGAAAAAACAAACTTTAAAGAACTTTTAGAAGAAATCGTAAAATTAGTCGATGGTCCTATTAGTGCAGAAGTCGTTTCTACTGACTATTCCGGTATGTTAAAAGAAGCGAAAGATTTAGTAAAAATTCATGAAAATATCGTTGTTAAAATTCCATTAATAAGGGAAGGAATTAAAGCTGTAAAAACTCTTTCTGATGAGGGAATAAAAACAAACGTTACATTATGTTTTACTGCTACACAGGCACTTCTTGCTGCAAAAGCAGGCGCTACTTATATTAGTCCTTTTGTAGGAAGATTAGATGATATTTCTACAAGCGGTATGGAGTTAATAAAACAGATAGTTACGATTTATAAAAACTATAATTATAAGACACAGGTATTAGTCGCAAGTATCCGTCATCCATTACATTTAATTGAGGCAGCTATGATGGGTGCTGATGTAGCAACAATTCCTTATGATGTAATAGAAAAATTATTTAAACATCCATTAACCGATTCGGGATTAGAGAAATTCTTATCCGATTGGAAAAGCTCAAACCAACAATAATATGAAAAAGACAAAATTTTATTCAGCACACGAAAAAACAAACGCAAAAATTGTTGATTTTGCCGGTTATAAAATGCCCGTGCAATATACTTCAATAATTGCAGAACATCTTGCAGTTAGAAATTCGGTTGGTGTTTTTGATGTTTCTCATATGGGGGAAATATTTGTAAGGGGCGAAAAAGCTCTTGATTTCGTTCAACACATTACTATAAACGATGCATCTGTTTTAGTTAATGGTAAAGTTCAGTATTCAGCAATGTGTATGGAAGATGGCGGAATTGTTGATGATCTTCTTGTTTATAAAATATCTGATACAGAATTTTTACTTGTGGTTAATGCTTCTAATTTAGAAAAAGATTTTGCTTGGATGCAAAAAAATAATCAATTTGAAGTGGAACTTTCAAACGAAAGTGATGATTATTCTCTTCTTGCAGTTCAAGGTCCTGATTCTAATAAGACTTTACAGAAAATTACCGATAAAAAAATCGATTTAGAATACTATACTTTTATGTTTGCTAAAGTTGCAGGTATTGATATGATTTTATCAAGAACCGGATATACAGGGGAACTTGGATATGAATTATATTTTAAAGGAACTGAAGAAGAGGCAATTAATCTTTGGGATGCTGTAATGGAAGCGGGAAAAGAATTTAATATTCAACCAACCGGACTTGGCTGCCGCGATTCGCTTCGTCTCGAAATGGGTTTCTGTCTTTATGGTAACGACATTGATGAAACTACTAATCCACTTGAAGCAGGTTTAGGCTGGATTACCAAACTGAAAAAAGAAAACTTTATCGGGAAAGAGAAATTACTTTCGGTAAAACAAGAAGGTCTAAAAAGAAAATTAGTACCAGTAATAAGCGATGAAAAAGTATTTCCAAGACATGGTTATGATATGACTTTAGATGGAAAGAAGATCGGGATCGTAACAAGTGGTGTTGTAAGTCCTGTAATTGAAAAAGCAATTGCAATGGCGTATCTGGATGCTCCATACATTGCTGAAGGTACGATAGTTAATTTTTCTGTCCGTGGTAGAGAAATCCCGGCGAAAGTTACTAAACTTCCGTTCGTGAAAAAATAAAATGAAAATTAATGTTCTTTTTACGCATAATAGTGTTGATGAATTTTATTTTAATGAGAAGACGACAGTTGTAATTGATGTTTTAAGAGCAACTACTGTAATTAATACAGCATTATTTAATGGAGCTAAAGAGATAATTCCCGTTAGTTCCGTTGATTTTGCAATGAAGGTTTCTGGTGGTGTTTTTGGAGGATTAACGTTATTATGCGGCGAAAGGAATACTAAAAAAATTGAAGGCTTTGATCTTGGAAATTCTCCTTTTGAATATTCGCCCGATGTGGTAAAAAATAAATCGATAGTTTTATTTACTACTAATGGATCAAAAGCTATTGTAAAAGCAAAGTATTCAGAAAATGTAGTTACTTGTTGCTTTAATAATTTAGAAGCAATTAAGAATTACCTATTAGCGACTAATAAAGATATTGAAGTTGTATGTTCGGGAAATAATGGACATTTTAGTTTAGAAGATTTAGTCTGTGCCGGTAAATTAGTATCGGGCTTAACTGAATCAATTGAAGATGCAATTCTTTCAGATTCGGCATCTGTTAGCATGGTACTTGCAAAATCTTATGGAAAGAATTTAAAGAAACTTTTACATTCTACCGAGCATGGAAAGGTATTAAAAGAAAACGGATATGAAGCTGATCTTGATTATTGTGCTAAATTAAATTCCGTGCCTATAATTTCTCACTTTTCATCGGGCGTAATAAAGAGGTTAAATTAGATAGAATAAATGAGCAAAAATAAGAATCCTAAAAATACTCTTGAAAAACCTAATATCTCAGGGGAATCTTATTTTATTATTTCTCCCGAGAAAAAGAAAAAGATTCTTGCATTGTTTCTTTTTACTTTTGCTATAATGCTATTCCTTAGCATCCTATCATATTCGCGTGCAGATGAATCAAATTTATCCGAGGGAATCTCAGATGTATTCAAAGTCTTTTCCAATAACCCTGATAATTTAGAAACAGCGGGTTCAGTTGCCAATTGGCTTGGTATTTTTGGTGCATTAATTTCCAAGTTTTTTATTCTTGGAACAATTGGATATTTCTCATTAATATTTCCGATACTTTTATTTATTTGGGGTTACTCACTACTCCGTAATGATAGTTTTAAAATTTCTATTTACCTAAGTAATTTTTTATTGGTTCTTGGTTTAGTGTTTTCCTCAATTTTCGGTATGATGGCTTCACCTGCAGGTTACAATTTTCTAACGCAATATCCGGAACTAAGCGGAAAAGTTGGTTCTTTTATTGGAACAGGTCTCGGCAGATTATTGGGGGGTATTGGAAGTTTAATTTTACTACTTGTGATTTTTGCTGTTGCTTTAATTATCGCTTTTGATATTAAGTTTAGCGGAATATATAATTACATTTTATCGCTATTTGAGAAAAAAGAGAAAGAAGAGCAGTTTGAAACAGAAGACTTAACCACAGAGAAATTGCCTAAAATTATTCCACAACCGATTGAAACTAAGGAAAGCAAATCGAGACTATTAGAATTATTAGATGATGACGAACAGGTAAAAGAAACACCAATTAAAATTATTCGTAAAGAAGAATCTGTAGTTCAAAACGAAATTCCTCAAAAGGAATTTCCAAAAACGAAAAAACTAATTGCAAAAAAAGAAGAATCCGAAATACCGATTGAAATGGGAACTGATTTTAAAAAAGAATTTGTAAGTGATGAACCGGATCAATGGAATGAAAAAATAGATTATAAACCTCCGACAATTGACCTATTAATTGAGCCGGAAGTAGAAGAAGTAAAAGTTAAGGATACAGAATTAAAAAGAAATGCTCAGTTACTAAAAGACAAGCTAAAGCTTTTTGATATAGATATAGATGATATAACCGTAACACCCGGACCAGTAGTTACATTGTATGAAATCGTTCCTGCTCCAGGAGTGAAAATTAGCAGGATAGTTAGCTTAGAGCATGATATTGCATTGGCTCTTGCAGCTCGTGGTATCAGAATAATAGCACCAATACCGGGCAAAAGTGCAATAGGCGTTGAAATACCAAATGCTAAAGCCGCTACTGTTAGAGCAAAATCAGTAGTGCAAAGATTGTCTGAATACGGATATGAATTGCCATTAGCTTTTGGTAAGACAATTTCAGGTGAGGAGTTTGTTACTGATTTAGCTAAGATGCCACATTTGCTGATAGCCGGTTCTACCGGGTCAGGAAAAAGCGTGGGTATTAATATGATTATAACAAGCTTACTCTATGCAAAGCATCCATCAGAAGTAAAATTTGTTATAATAGATCCGAAAAAAATTGAGCTTTCATTCTATAAAAAATTAAGTAAACATTTTCTTGCTGTTTCACCCGATTTAGAAGAAGAGATAATTACAAGCCCATCTAATTCGCTACTTGCATTAAAAGCCGTAGAATATGAGATGGAAAAACGTTACGATAAATTGGCAAAGGTTGGAGTCAGGGATTTAGTTGAGTACAATAAACGAGTTACAAATCCTAAAACGAAACCTAAAGATACAGATGAAATGAAGCACTTTAAATTACCTTACATAATTGTAATTATAGATGAATTAGCTGATTTAATGATTACTTCGGGTAAAGAAGTAGAAGAACCAATTGCACGATTAGCTCAATTGGCAAGGGCAGTTGGAATTCATTTAATTGTCGCTACACAAAGACCCTCGGTGAATGTAATCACTGGTGTAATAAAAGCAAACTTCAATGCACGTATGGCTTATCAAGTAGCTACACGAATTGATTCACGCACTATTTTAGATATGAATGGAGCAGAACAACTTTTAGGAAGAGGAGATATGCTATTTTTACCAGCTGGAACTCCAAAACCATTCCGAATCCAAAATGCGTTTATTAGCACTGAAGAGGTTGAAAAAATTACTGATTTTATTTATATACAAAAAGGATTTTCAAAACGTTATTTCCT
>JBAYVI010000157.1:0-7347 GCA_041674625.1 Melioribacteraceae bacterium
GGTTCGCATATGTCAGGAGGAATTTATACTCAGATCGGTTCGTCTCTTGCGGGTTCAGCAGTGCAAGGAGCAGTTGCAGGTAAAGCTTCAGCGGAGTATGCGAAAAGTCAATCGCTCCTCAATATTTCTAATAGTGTTATTACGGCAATTGTGAATGAAATGACTGCGCCACTAAAACAAAAAACCGGCTTTAGTCCGGCGTGGATAACTCAGATCTTACAGAGTATTATCATTCCCAATTTCGTTTTGTACATCAAAAAAGAAAACTTGTTGAATGCCGCACTTGCTTATGTAGAGGAATTAAGAGATCATCACTTGCCGATGATTAAAGCAAGCAATTTTCACGAACTAAGACTTGCGCATGAAACAAAAAATATGATAATCAATGCAGAGATGAAATTGAGAGCTTCTATTATGAGGAAAGAAAGTCGTTTAAGCCATTTTCGTTTGGATTATCCAGAGCAAGACGATAAAAACTGGAGTGCTTGGATAAATATCTATAAGGGAACTGATGGCAGTATGAAATTTGAGAAACAGCCGTTTGGGTATTGGCACGATGGAAAAGAAATTAAAATTTAAAATATTAAGAAAAATGAGTATGTGATATGAAAAATCTAAAAAGAACCATAACTATAATTGCTGTAATAATCTTAATTATTACCAGCACTGTGTTTGTTCTAAATGCAAACAATAAAGTTGAATATGTATTTGAAACAGTTAAGGTAGAAAAAGGGTCTATTAGCAATACTGTTACAGCAACTGGAACCTTAGAAGCAACCAATACTGTGATTGTCGGTACTCAAGTTTCGGGTGTAATTGAAAAATTATATGTTGATTTTAACTCAAAGGTTAAAAAAGGACAATTACTAGCTGAACTTGACAAGTCTACTTTGCAATCAAATTTAGAAAATGCCGAAGCTGATCTTTCGAACGCTGAAGCAGAACTTGAATATCAGAAATCAATCTTTGAAAAAAATAAGAAACTCTTTGAAAAAGAAATGATTTCTGAAAGTGATTATGATTTAAGTAAGTATAATTATAAAAAAAGCGAAGCTTCTCTAAAATCAGCTCAGGCAAATTTAAATAAAGCACAACAAAATTTGAGTTACGCAAAAATTTATGCCCCTATTGATGGTATTGTGACAAACAGAGCCGTTGAAGAAGGGCAAACTGTTACTGCAAGTTTAAGCACTCCAGAACTCTTCACTATCGTAAATGATCTTACGGAAATGCAGGTTGAAGCTGATGTTGATGAAGCGGATATTGGGGCGGTAACAGAAGGACAAAGAGTAGAATTTACAGTTGATGCTTTTCCTGATGAAACATTTTCTGGTAAAGTTACTCAGGTTAGGTTGCAGCCTAAAGAGGCATCTAATGTTATAACTTATACTGTAATTGTAACTGTTGCTAATCCAGACTTAAAATTAAAGCCAGGAATGACAGCGAGTATAACTGCTTATGTAAAGGAAGTAAACGACGTTCTTGTTTTATCTGGAAAAGCAATTCGTTTTACACCCGATAGAGAAATAATGGCGGATTATTTTGACACTCTTCCGGAAAGTGAAAGACCGCAACGTAAAATGGAACCAATGTCCGAAGATAAAGAAGATATTAATGATGAAGGAAATAAAAAAGAATTGTCAGAAAATATGAAAAGAGTATGGATTAAAAATGGGGATATGATTAAACCGATGATGGTTGAAACCGGAATGTCAGATGGTACTAATTTAGAAATCCTATCTGGTCTCAATGAAGGTGATGAGATAGTTACTTCTATGGAAATTGGAAATAGTACATCTGATAAAAGCAAAGTCGAGGTGGAAACACAAAAAAGTCCTTTTGTTCAAGAGCGACCGGGTGGTGGTCAAAGCGGTGGGCCAGGAAGATAAGAATGAAAACAAATAGTATTATAGAATTAAAGAGCCTTAGCAAAAATTATACGGTTGGCACTGATATCGTAAAAGCTTTGCGAGATGTTAACCTTACAATTGAAGCTGGAGATTTTGTAGCAATTATGGGAGCCAGTGGTTCTGGCAAATCAACACTACTAAATATTTTAGGGTGCTTAGATAAACCCACTGGTGGCGAATATTGGCTTGATGGAACAAATGTTAATTCATTGAAACGAGATCAACTTGCTAATATCCGTAACACAAAAATTGGGTTCGTTTTTCAGTCTTATAATCTTTTGCCAAAAACAACGGCACTAGAAAATGTAGAATTACCTTTGCTTTATAATTCTGGTGTTAGCAATAAACTTCGTAGAGAAAAAGCAGAAAATGCACTGGAAGCTGTTGGGTTAGCCGACAGAATGAAACATCTTTCCAATCAAATGTCTGGTGGACAACAGCAGCGCGTAGCAATAGCCCGTTCATTAGTGAATGATCCGGTTATAATTTTAGCTGATGAAGCAACAGGAAATTTGGATACCAAAACTTCCTATGAGATTATGAGTTTGTTCCAGGAATTAAATGAAAATGGAATAACAATCGGATTTGTAACTCACGAACCAGATATAGCCGGGTTTACAAAAAGAAATATTGTTTTCCGTGATGGAAGGCTAATTAAAGATAATGCAGTTAAAAATATATCTAGTGCCCAATTAGCCCTGGAACAATTAAAAGAGGAAGAAATATTACAAGAGAAATTAGAATTAGCTTATGCCGGACAAACTATTCGTCATATTAAGCAAAGTTAAAAAATTAAATTATGAACAAACCATGTATATAAAATGAACACATTAAATTTAATCAAAGTAGCTATCTCTGCAATTAAGAGAAATAAAACTCGTTCGTTCCTAACAATGCTGGGTATAATAATCGGAGTTGCGTCTGTAATTGCCATGCTTGCCATTGGTGAAGGATCAAACACAAGTATTCAGGAGCAAATATCTTCCATGGGTACAAACCTTATTAACGTAATGCCAGCAAGCAAAAACAGCGGAGGAGTTCAACAAGGTCGATCAATGTCTCAAACCCTGGTCGTAGCAGATGTTGATTTCATTCGTCAAAACAGCGATTTAATTAAAGCCGTATCTCCCCAGGTTGAAAGTTCTGGTCAGGTTATTTTTGGATCGAATAATTGGCCGACACAAATATATGGTGGAAATGAAGAGTTTACTTATATCAAAAAGTATGATGTTGCCACCGGTCGTACTTTTTCATCTTTGGAAATAAAAAGTGCTGCAAAAGTATGTCTGCTTGGACAAACAGTTGTGGATAATATCTTTGGTGATGATATTGATCCAATTGGGCAAGTCATCAGATTTGAAAAAATACCATTTATTGTTGTCGGTATTTTAGAAGAAAAAGGTGAAAATACATTTGGGCAGGATCAGGATGATATTATACTTGCTCCTTACACCACAGTTATAAAAAGAGTTACCCGACAAACATATTTGCGTGCAATAGTTATGTCTGCAGTAGCAGAAGACCAAATAGATGAGACAAGCACACAAATTGAGGAAGTGATACGCCTTTCGCATAAATTAAAGGATGGCGAAGAAAATGATTTTGAAATAAGGACACAAGCTGAGTTGATCAGTACATTTGGGTCTGTATCCGAAATGATGTTGGTTTTGCTTGGTTCCATTGCAGCAATTTCTTTAATTGTCGGTGGTATCGGCATCATGAATATTATGTATGTATCGGTTACCGAACGCACGCGTGAAATTGGATTGCGTTTGGCGATTGGAGGTAAGGGCAAAGATATTTTAATGCAGTTCCTTCTTGAGGCGATTATACTCAGTGTTATTGGGGGTATTTTGGGAGTGGCTATGGGTATCTTGGCTTCAAAGGCCGTTGAAACCATAATGGGCTGGCCAATACTAATTACAAGTGATGCTATACTCTTATCTTTTCTTTTCTGCTCCCTTATTGGTGTGTTTTTTGGCTGGTATCCGGCTCGAAAAGCATCAGCACTAGATCCTATTGAAGCCTTAAGACATGAATAAAATAGGATACTTTTAATATGGGTCTAAATACAATTGAACAATTAATGGACAAAGGTGAATCAGAACTGAATAATAGAGATAAGATTCTGTTAAAAGAATTTAATTTATTACTAACCAAAAATATAAAATATTCTAGAGGTGTAAAATTTTATGCTGAACATCTTGCTATAACACCAAGAAAATTAAATATTCTCACAAAAGAATACTATGGAATAACAGCAAAAGTGTTCATTGAAGAAAGAATTATTATTGATTCAAAAAAATTACTTTTAGAAACTCCGGAGACAGTTAAGCAAATAAGTTACAATCTTGGATTTACAGAACAGACTAACTTTAATAAATTTTTTAAGAAAAATACAGCTACAACTCCCCTTCAGTATAGAGAACAATACAACAAAAGTACATTTTAACCATATTTTGTCTCGTTTTAACCATTCATTCTAATTGCGCATAACCGATAATTTATTGTATCTAAAATAATTTTATTTATTAACTAAATAGTGAGAAAATAATGATTACTAGTATAAGTAATTTCAGCCAAATGCAGAAACCTATGCATCCGCAGAGCCAGCCATTGACCAAAGAACAAAAAGAAACGGTTAATAGTATTCTAGCTAACTATGAGTCATCAAATATGTCTGAAGTTGAAGTTGAGTCAATGAAAGCTGAATTTAAAAATGCTGGAATTAAACCTTCGGAAGATTTTAAAGGTATTTTGGAAGAAGCAGGATTTGAAGTGTCTGAAAAATCTGGACCGCAAGGTGCCAAGGGAGGTGGAAGACCAAAACCACCTGAATTTTCAACACTGATGGGAAAATTAGAGAATAGTGATATTTCTGAAGAAGAAATGCAATCGTATATCCAAAATCTTCAAAATGAAAATGGTGGATATAGTGGAACAATTGTGGACGAATATATTTAACAAATAATTTCCTCAATTTGTATAATCCGAGTATCCAATCAATGCTCGGATTTTTTTTGTCTCGATAATTCAATATTAACTTCTCTTTTAAAAAGTAATTAGTCTCACCGCAATATATTTCTATAATTAACGTCTTAAATAATAGACAACAATTACCAAACAGCTAAGAAAATTATTTATTAAGAAGGAGTATAAAGTGAAAAATTTTGGAATAATTGTATTTTCTTTAATGTTATTATTATCTATTGGATTCACAGATTCCTCATCCGTAAATCAAACAAAAAATAACGGAGGAAATTTACTAAATATAACTGGTTATCCAATTGTCAGCACAAATCAAACTGTGTTTTATAATAATGTAAATGTAATTGGCGCCCCTTCATAAGGAGACGCCTTTTATGGAGAGGATGCTCAATACACAAGTAACGAAATGCAGTATCGGAATAATGGTGGTGGGACTATTACTGATAATGTTACAGGTTTAATTTGGTCACAAAATCAATCTTCTGATTGGATGGACTGGCAAGAGGCTGATACATATTGTAGTAACCTAACTTTAGGTGGATATGATGATTGGCGATTACCAAATGTGAAGGAACTTCAAAGCATTGTCGATTATTCTGGTGTCTTTCCTGCACTTGACACTATAAAATTTAATATTTCCGGAATAGTAAATGAAGCCGGTAATGCAGACTTTCCGTATTTATGGACAAGTACATCTGCAGGAAGTGATAAGGTTAGCGGCATGTATTTTGCTGATTACGTTGCATTTGGTTATGCAGTTGACCCTAATGGCAATGACATACATGGTGCGGGCGCAGTACGCTTTGACACTAAAGTTAAAGATGGACCAGCACCACAGAATGAGGAGTGCATTAACAATTATGTACGCTTAGTACGAAATTCTAACTAATGATGGAAATAAAGGGAAGAATTCATTCGCTCGTTATTTATCCTATCTTAAATATGCTATTTTTTGTTCAGTATATTTAGTATTAATTTATCTATTGTTATTTTTTAATCAAAAAAAGTATAGGCTTTGGCTGAAAAGATATTATTAGATATAATTAAAATATGTTGTTAGGTAGGATTGAGAGATTATAGTTTTATTCTTTCCTTCCATATAGTTTTTGCGGTGGCGCAGACTTTATTATCTTTTTTGTTTTTTATAGAACATAAAAATGAATTTTCATTCTTTGAATTTTCGATTTTATCTTTCTCGGTAAATGAAATTATTGTATCCCCATATTTTGCTTCTGCCAAAAAGCGTCCATCAAGTGAATGCAGAAAATAATTATCAATAATCTCTTCCGGGATTGATTCTATTAACCATTGCAAATACCTTATATTATTTACATGCTGATAGGAATCGACATCATAACGATTGATAATAAATTCTTTTATTAGTTGAAGTGAATCGCTTGTCTCAATCTTTTTTGATATATCGTGATTAGTGCTTAATTCTTCATATTGAGACCATTTTTCTTTTATATCTTCAAGAATTTGAATTGGTCTTCTTCTTTGAATATCAAAGAAAATCCATACGCCTTTTGCTCTGCCAATTATTCTACCTTTTGCATCATAAATAATATTTTCTCTAATTCCTTTTATTGCAGTATAGCTTGATAACCATGTTCTGATTTTTATTTTTTCTTTATAAGTGGGGTAGCGATCCATTTGAATTATACCTGATATTAAGACCCATCCGATATTTTTTTCTTCGAGATCGTATAAGCTATGACCGATAGAATAGCAATGGTCAGCGGCGGTTTCTTCGAGCAGAGTTAAAATGGTAGTCGGAGATGCCTCTCCAAATTTGTTCATTTCGAAATATCTTAACTCAATTTCCTTCTCAAAAAATTTTTCCAATATCTTTTCTCATAAATGGTTTTATAATTATGAATTAAAGTTCATTATTAAAATATAACATATAGCTATTTAAGAAAATTCCTTATTGAATTATTATTGAAAATCTCCTTGGGAGTCAATCAACAACAATACATTTAACATAAAAGTGCAGTTGATGAATCAACTCTTAAGAAATTAATACCGACATTATTGCAATATAGAAATGGTATTTTGTTTTCTTTTTCAATGAAATACTTAATACTGATATCCATTACTGTATTGCCTAAAACTTCTTTATAACCTACCCAAGAAATATCTGGTTTGTAAGGTTCATTTGAATGCTTACAAACATAATATTGCAATAATCTCTGATATTTAAGGGGAAAAATTTTAATGCCTCCTTTAAGGAATCTGGCTGAGCAGCCAAGCTCGAAGCCAAAAAAAGTATTTGTAAAATAAATTACTTTTTCATTAATATCATTAATTACTATTCACTTTTTAATAACTTAACATCATCTATCCGAACTTTCCAAAGCTCTTGATTATACGGTATGTGTACCTGGGTTTCTAATTCCAAATAATAATCTTTAGAATTATCAGAAGGAGCGGTAAAGGTTCTTTCGTA
>JBAYVI010000158.1:0-7318 GCA_041674625.1 Melioribacteraceae bacterium
TGATAATCGTTCCCATGATAAACCATTATTTATGGTTTTGAAAACTGTTATGGAATCCCATCCTTCTTTTACACCCAAAGCAGTGTTGGCATCAAGAAAGGCATAAGGGACTATACCATCAACTAAACTATCGGATAAATTATGCCAAGTCGCCCCACCATCTTTTGTACGAAGAAATGTTTTGTTACTACCCCATATAAATCCGTTCTGCAAATCTACAAATGAAATTGAAGAAAGATCATTTGACGTACCAGTTGATTGTTTTTCCCATTTGGTGCCACTGTCAGTAGTCCTGAGAAGCGTGCCATTGTTCCCGACAATAAACCCATGATTGGTATCAATAAAGTATAGTCCGTTTAAATGTTCAGTTGTTCCACTTACTTGTTTCTCCCATCCCTTTTGAGAATATATTGTAATTGTAAAAAGGAAAAAGAATAAACTAATTTTTAAGAATCGCATATAATTAAACCTCTTATTTATTTTTAATAATAGCATAAATAATAAGCGCGCAATATTAGCACGCTTGAAAACCGGTTTGCATCCTTTATTTCAACAACAATAATTTGTTTGTATAAATATTTTGTTTCTGCGTATTGCTATCGGTAACAACTACTCTTAGTATATAAAAACCGCTACTTACCGTATTGCCATAATTGTTTATTCCATACCATGAAAATGATTTAACACCCGATACACCTGAGAGTTCTGCTATGTCTTTTACTTTCTCACCTAATATATTATAGATGATTGCCGACACGTTAGAAACTGATTTCAAGTGTATTTTAATTGTAGTCATATTATTAAATGGATTCGGATAAATACCCACCGCTATTGAATCTTTATCTTCAATGATTTCGTCTTCAATATCCGAAAAGCCACCTTCATCTAAGGGGTCTTTTAAGAAATGGAAATTATCATCCGGCTCTAAAGCCAGCAGTGCAGTATAATCAGTGAGCAAGTTATGCTTTAAAGATAGCTTTACTACTTCGGCAGTATCTATTGGATTCGCATAAAAAAGATCTGTTATTTTTTCATTTCCCAACATTGATTTTACAATTTCATTATTCGTTAAGGAATCATGCGGAACCAAAAAAGTGAATGATCCTGTACTATCTGTTTCAGCTCCTTCAAATCTACCGGATATATTTAACTTGATTGATTGTTTAGCATTTGCTAAAGCAAGTAAAAATCTTGGTTTATTAGGGTCAGCAATTCTATTTACTTCACGCATTTCTAATATCTGACCTGTACCATTATCAACTACTGAATTTATTTGTAAATCATTCAAAAGAGGAATGGAATAGGGAGAAAATACGGACGAGATATAAGACCAGTCATTCAAATGTTTTTCCATGTGAATGCCTTTACTCTCATCGGCAAGTTGTTTCAGAAAATATCCGCTTCCATAATATTCCGTTAAACCATCAATAACATATCCCGGAGTAATTACATCGCTGCCCAATAAATTCACAGTGAAAAATTTGGGAGAATTTCCCAAATATCCATCTATATAATTTTTTGTAATATTTGTGGCGTCACTTTTTGCAATCAATGAATCCGAATCGCTGAGAAGTATAACTTTAGAAAAATTATTTATATCATGTTCATTTTTGATTCGCGATAATAGATCATCAAGTGTGAAAGGATTTTTGCTCGAATTAATTCCCAATAAAGGGACGTTTAATAAAACCCTTATCCCTTTATCATCTCTCATCGACCATATTCCTGAAACAACAATTAATCCATTTCTAATTTTCTTGGAAATAACGGCAGCATTTCCTGCTTGGTCACGTAATTCGATTTTAACATCAGGATCGGTAAACTCTAAGAAATAAGATGCATTCCGGGTTATAGCTTCGGGGAAAGATGATGAAATATTACCATCAGAATTTCTGTATAAAGTTACTGCATCGTGAACAACTTTCTTTACTTTTAATCCGGTTATATAATGCCTTCCCAATATTTCGGTTGGCTCTCTATTATAATCGAAATAAGTCAAGAATCTTCCACCATTATTAAATAAAGTATCTAATCTTTCAATTACCTGATTTGCCGTTTCTTGATTTATTGGATCGTCATGACCGTGGTTATAAGCTGCGACTACATCAAATTTTGAAATAGAATTCATTGCATCTTGAACTCTATTATATTGAGTTACTTTCGCCAGAGACGAAAGTCCATCAAAATTCCAATTTGAAGAGGCACCATAATCGCAAAAAAGTATTTTAGTTGAGTAAGTTAGATCTATTGCTTTTGCAAAATCACTTTGCCCAAAATCGTCTAATGCTTTATTAATATTTATAGAAGTTGCGGGTAAAAGTGAGCTTGTATAATCAACTATTTTTTCATTGCCCGAAACCAATAATTTGAAGTTGTCATTCTCTTTCAATGAACTATCAATTAAAGCGCTATAAGTAGAAAGTTTAACAGGTAAATTTTTTTTTATCGAGCCGCTGAAATCCATTGCAATAAGAATATTATGAGATGAAGCATCAGGCATAACTTTGAAGAAATTCCCGGGTAAAATACCGAGTTGGAAATAAGTACTATCGCTCTTATCCCTATAACCATTTATATAATAACCATCAGCAAACTCAGTGTTATATTCCATATTTAGAGATGCAAGCCCTGATACTTCCTCAATTAAAGCGTATTTATACTTATAATCAAGTGTATCGGCGAGTTCAATAAATCCTTTTTGTGGTAACTCGGTAATTTTAGGAACACCCCATATATCCATTTTGTATCGAAAAAGAATTTCAAGCGGTTTATTACTTGAGTTGTTAGATAATAGCATTTTAAGTGGTAATTCTGCAATTGCCTGATTTCCATACCATTTTGTAGGAACTATATAAGTAATCTTTACTTTTCTATACTTTCCGGCTGCCAGTGGATAAATCCTAAGTTCATATTGAGTTCCGGTTTTTGTTAAAAATGCGGGATCATATTTTGTTGCCACAATACTATCATAAATAGCTCTTGCAGTCCACGTATCAAACATTTGAGCTTGCATCACACTATCGCCCATCCACAACCACATATCTTTAACAACTGCATCTTTTGGTAACTCAAAGCGATGAACAATTTCGAGCAGTTCCGAAGAAAACTGTTTTCGATCTGTGTATTCTAAATAGAGAGATTGTTCGACATAACTTCCGAAAGGTTCAATAACAAGTGTAGCTTTTTCAATATAACCCGGTTTAGACCCATAAAATCTTGGATCTTTTACCGATAAATCATTTCCTGCTAACAAATATGAATTAATTGAAATAATGAAAATAATACACTTTTGAAATATACTTTTCATAAAAACCTCTTTCTCACTTATTTAATCGCAGAACTATATAAGTTGACTATTTAGTTTTGCCATAAGAACTTAAGTAAATTAATTGTAATTTTCCACCCATTAATTATTACAATTTTTATAAATAGGTATTACAAATTTAATAACCTGGAAGTATTAGTTAAAGAGGGATAATTAATTCAAGCGCATTCTTTTTGTGAAGTAGCTGAATAGTGCTTTATCGAAAGGATCGGCTGTGGATATTAAATTATATTCCACTCCGAAACTTCTGCATTCTTTTTTTATTCGATTCGTAAATTCATTAAATGCTTCTATGTAGGATTTTTGGATTTGATATGGAAGTGTTGTCATCTCTTCCCCCGTTTCTAAATCTTTGAATACAGCATCTCTATCAAAGCTGAAATCTTTCTCGGCGGGATCAACTATCTGAAAAACAATAACCTCATTTTTCTTGTAATGGAATTTTTTTATTGCAGATATTACTGATTCGGGATCATCAAAAAAATCGGAGATTATTATTACTAATCCCCTTTTTTTAATTCTATCTTGCACTGATTTCAAACATTCGGATGTATTCGTAGCACCGGTCGGCTTAATATTTGCAAGCTCGGTAAACAATTTTTTCATATAAATCTTATTCGATTTCGGAGGCAAGTAATTCTGAATAATATCCGAATAAACTACAAGACCAGCAGCATCCTGCTGATTGATGATTATATATAAAAGTGCCGCCGCAAGTGTTTTTGAATATTCTAATTTTGTAATTGAGCCGGAAGACTTATAATCCATCGATTTACTTACATCAAGAAAAATATGAGAAATTAAATTAGTTTCTTCTTCAAATTGCTTTATAAAATACTTCTCTCTTTTTGCGAAAACTTTCCAGTCAATATTTTTTATTGCATCACCCTGCATATAAGGGCGATGCTCACTGAATTCGGCACTAAATCCATGATATGGACTCTTATGAAGTCCCACCATAAAACCTTCGACTATAAATCGTGCTTTTAAATCGAGTGATTTTAATTTAGATATTACTGCCGGTTCAAGATATTTTCTGTAGTCGTTTCCTGACGAAATCATTTTTTTGCTTCGGTACTGTTTTTCTCTAATATCTCTTCCGGTGTTAATCCCACATTTTCTAATTCCATCTTTGCAGAATTAACCATTTCACTATTGGGATATGTCTCGATAAATTGTTTATATAATTTTTTCGCTTCTTCCGGATTATTTAATTCATTTCCTTGAAGGAATGCTGCCATAAAAAGTGCATTAGGTGCTTCTTGACTACTCTGATATTCTAAATAAATTTTCTCATAATATGAAAATGCTTTTTTATAGCTTGTTTTTTCATCTAAAGAATCAATTAAATGAGAATGGTATATTTTAGCGATTTCCAAAAGAGCTTCTGAAGCATCTTTGCTTCCTGAATGTTCTTCTGCAAGTTCATCATATATTTTAACTGCTTTAGAATAGTTTTTCTGTTCTACTTCTTTTTTCGCTTCGGCATTATACTGATCTGCCGGCTTTGAATTGCATGCTGTAAAAACAAAAGCAATGAGTACAATAATCATTAATTTGAAACTATATTTCATAACAACTCCTTTAATCGTAATTTTTTTCTTGCAAAAGATAACATTTAATTACATTTCAAAAAATGCAATTATTTTACCGGTAGTTAAATCGATTTAGACCAATCTGATTTTTGAAAGAATCGCCTTTGTTATCAGCAACCTTTCTTCCAATTGATTCAATTTGTAATGAGAGATTTGATTTAATTAAAGAAGAATCGCGCAATTCAGTCTTCTTTAATTTATTTGGTGTAAAGGGAGCTTTATACATTTGGGGTGTAAAATCTGGAGTTACTACATTTGCACCCGATTCTAATCCTTTGATCCTTCCGTTTGTGTCTATTTTACCTAAAGATGAAGGTGCAAGTATATGCATATTTCTTAGTACAATCCGAGCGACAGCTATTGTCTTTAGCGTTAAATCGATATCCACACCCCGTTTGTTTTGATATGGTGTAAATGGTGATGGGATAAATGGACTGAAAATGGCTGAATCAAAATCAATCGCTTTTGCTAATAAAATATCATTAGCAATATCATCCATAGTTTGAAATGGAAGTCCTATAATATTACCGGAGGCAACCTGAAAACCGATCCCTTTTAAAAACTTAAGATGATTAAGCCGATCAGATAAACTTTTATTTTTATGGTACAATTCGTAATGCTTTGGATTAGATGTAGTATATTTCAATATGTAGCGATCCGCTCCTGCGATTTTCCATGCACGATATTCATCATAACGTCTTTCGCCAAGGCTTAATGTAACTGCAATATTAGCATTCTGCTTTATCGAATAGATTAAATATGCTATCATATCAGTATCAAAATAGGAATCTTGACCAGATTGTAATATGATAGTATAAATTCCGAGATTAGATATTTGTTTAGATAACTCAATTATTTCTGAAGTAGCGAGGCGATATCTTTTAATTGAAAAATTATCTTCTCTATTCCGACAGTAAAGGCAATTCTGTGAACAAAAATTCGATATTTCTATCACTGCCCTTAGATGAACTTCATCGCCACAATAATTTTTTCTTACTTCATCAGCTCTTTTATAAAGATTTTGTATTTCATCTTCCTTTGAGAGACTTAAAAGTTGAACTATATCATCGTGTGTATAATCTTCCGTATGAAGTAATTCTTCGATATTCATCTATTTTTATTGATTTTGATAATGACATATTGAGTCTATTTATCTTATTATAATTACAATAAGTTACTTATAAATTTATCAATAAGCATACCAATAGAAAAAATAGGGTATTTAGGGGAGATAATTCATTTAAGGTCTAATTGATTCTTAAAAAAGAGAATCAAAAAAGATATTATTTCCTTTTTATGGGTAAAAAAGGGTTTGATTAATGCAAATTCCGGAGCGTGTCCGCTGATCACTTATTTAATTGTACAAAAACTACAAAATTATATTACCGCACTTTCCATAATTTCAATAGATGAATTAGTACTATTGAGTTTTACCTTCAATCCAAACGGAACTGTAATATTGTCTTTTATATGCCCATGTTTGAAATTATAAAAGACCGGAATTCCATGATTCTGAAAATATTCTATTATCACTTCGTTTAGTGTAAATGTTTTTTTCTCAGGGTCTAAATCATAACAATCAACAAATCTGCCTAAAATCACACCTTTTAGCTGTCTATAAACTTTTGCTAAACGTAGATGATTAAGCATTCGGTCCACTCGATACGGTGCTTCGTTAACTTCTTCTAATAAAAGGATCGCATTTTTGAAACTCGGTAGGTATTCAGTTCCGAATAAAGAGGTAAGAATACTTAAATTACCACCAATTAAATTCCCCTCTCCTCGTCCTTTTGTAAGAACAAAGAATTTTTCCTCGCTTGGGTTTATTACTTTGCCTATTTTCTTTGTAGATGTAATTGTTTTCCAAAATACTTCTTCAGTAAAAGGGCTTATTTCATCATGAAAATCAACTGCTACCATTGGTCCGGCAAAGGTTACTAATCCTGCTTTTTGGAAAAATGCCATTTGTAAAGCATTTATATCAGAATAACCAACGAATATTTTGGGGTTTTTTTTGATTAAATGGTAGTCAATTTTATCTAAAAGACGGGCAGAACCATAGCCACCACGAATTGAAAATACTGCTTTTATATTCTTATTTCTAAACATATCATGAAGATCGGATAATCTTTCAGAATCATCACCTGCAAGATAACCGGTTTGCTTGTCGATATTTTTTCCGACTTCAATCCGATAACCTAATTTTTCGAGGTAACTAACTCCTTTATTTATGCGTGATAAATCATCAGGAGAAGATGCGGGCGAAATAATCCCAATTGTATCCCCTTTTTTCAAGTGTTCCGGTTTTATAATCTTCATGAAAATCTACCATTTAGTCTTTTGGAAAATATAAAAAGTTTTGATAAAAGAAAATAGATGATTTTAAGGTTTTTAAGAA